>JACMKY010000286.1 GCA_014379925.1 Cytophagales bacterium
CTCGATCGCCCCGGAAACCAGGTCGCGCGTGATGATGCCCTTCGCCTGCCCGCCCACCACCACCAGGTCCAGCATCTCGGTCTGCGCATGCATCTCCACCGTCCCCGAGCCGATGGCGCGCTCCAGCTGGGAATACGCCCCGAGCAGGAGCTGCTGCCCGGTCTGCCCGCGGGCGTAAAACGTGCGTGACACCTGCGCGCCGCCGAAAGAGCGGTTGGCCAGCAAGCCGCCGTATTCGCGGGCGAAGGGAACGCCCTGCGCCACGCACTGGTCGATGATGTTGACGCTCACTTCGGCCAGGCGATACACGTTGGCTTCGCGCGAACGGTAGTCACCGCCTTTGATGGTATCGTAGAACAGGCGGTAGACGCTGTCGCCGTCGTTCTGGTAATTCTTGGCCGCGTTGATGCCGCCCTGGGCCGCGATGCTGTGGGCACGACGCGGGCTTTCGTGGTAAGTGAACACCTTCACGTTGTAACCCAGTTCAGCCAGCGAAGCGGCGGCGGCGGCGCCCGCCAGCCCCGTGCCCACGATGATCACGTCGTACTTGCGTTTGTTGGCCGGATTGACCAGTTTCATGTTGAACTTGTGCTTGGTCCACTTCTCGGCCAAGGGTCCTTCCGGCGTTTTCGAATCTAATTTCATAGGGCAAACATCAGTTAATCCAACTACTTTGCTTCAGGAATACGAACACCGGGATGGCCGCAAACGCCGCCGGTACCAGGATGGAAAAGGCCAATCCCACGTGGTAAATAACGGGCGAATACTTAGGATGGCGCCAGCCGACGGTTTGGAATGCACTGGCGAAACCGTGGGAGAGGTGGAATGCCAGGCCAACCATCGAAACCACGTACAGGGCCACCAGCCAGGGAATGCCGAATGCCTCGTACGTGATGCGGTACAAGTCCTTGTAGTCGTCCCCGCCGTAGGAAGTCATGGGAATGTCGCCGAATTTGGAACGCCACCACAGCGCCCGCAGGTGCACGACCAGGAAGACCAGAACGATCGGTCCCAGCAACCCCATGTTGCGCGAGGCCCAGGTGCTGTTCTCCTGGGGCCGGCTGTAGGCGTAGCCGACCGGCCGGGCCTGCCGGTTCCGGATGGTAAGCCCAATCCCCACGACCATGTGCAGCAGGATGAGGGAAAAGTTGACGATTGAAATGGTCTGGATCAGGGGATTGACCCCCATGAAATGGGCGTACTTGTTAAACGCCTCCCCCCCGTCGTTCTGCAGCAGTTGCAGGTTTCCGATCAGGTGGATAACCAGGAAGGTAATCAGGAAAAGACCGCTCAGGGCCACCAACAGTTTCCGGCCAATCGTGCTCGTCAGGGTTTGTGCAATCCAACTCATTGTAAGTAGATGCGTTTATTGGTTGATGATTTTATGGGTACCATCGATGCACGGCACCGATGGATGGGTTTGTAGGCGTTTGGGGTGAACTTCTTAAGAAAATTCTAAACGTACCTTTGTATCTAAATGTACCTTTGTAGTTACCTATGATTACCTCACCGCTCGATTAAAGATTAAGTAGAAAACAAACGGCGTGATCGGAAGTTTGGTGACCAATTCTTACACCGTCCACCCCGTATCCACTGCAACGACCAATCGGTTTCTTCCGTAATACCATCCGCGGGGAAGGGGTAAACACCGGCCGTTACGCGGGGGTACGAACCCGCCAAAGGTACATTTCAGGTCCGTATCAAACAACCGAGCGAAACTTATTTTAAGTGATTCTAAATTGAAGACGGTGGCAACGGCCGGGCTTACTTTTGCCCGTCTCCGCATCATTCATTCAACAAGGTCCCGATTTTTTTGTTTGGTAAAATATAATCTTTGTAATCTTGTTATATTGTCAACGCTGCCTGGTGCTCCGAACGCCCCTGGCCAAGTTTCTATTCTTTTCGCTTCCATGAGATACGTATATACGGTTGCCGCCAGCTTGCTTCTCGGCCTGTGGCTGGCTCCGGTGGCGAGGGCCACGCACTTGCGAGCCGGGGAGATCGTGGCCGTGCGCGACCCCCAAAACCCTTTCCGGTACTGCTTCCTGCTCACCACCTACACCGACAACGTGGGCGGCAGTCAAGCCAACATGGCGCAGGCCGACGTGACGTTCTTCTTCGGGGACGGCACTTCCGCCGTGGCCCCCCGTGAAAACGGGCCGGCGGGTACGCCCATCGGCAACGAAACCAGCGTCAACCGTTACTACGTCTGCCACGTTTTTCCCGGCAACGGCCTTTTCACGGTGAGCGTAGGCATCCAGAACCGGAACTCCGACGTGGTCAACCTGGGACCCGGCAGTTCCAGTGAGATCGAGTTTTTCGTTCGCACGACGATCCTGGTCAACGCCCAGCTGGGCTTCAACAGCACTCCCGTACTCCAGAACCCTCCCCTCGACCAGGCTTGCGTGGGCCAGCGCTTCGTCCACAATCCCGCGGCTTTCGATACCGATGGCGACAGCATTGCCTACCGGATTACCACCCCCAGCCGATTCAGTGGCAACCAAGGGGTAGGCTCTTTCATCGGTGGTTACCAGGAACCGACGGCGGTGAATCCCGCCAGTCTCAACGAGGCCCGCAACGCGCCGGCCACCTTCTCCATCAACGCCCTCAACGGCGACCTGGTCTGGGACGCTCCCGGCGGACCCCGCATCGGGGAGTACAACGTGGCCTTCGTGGTGGAGGAGTGGCGCAACGGCAGCAAAATCAGCGAAACGGTGCGCGATATGCAGATCGTGGTCAAGGACTGCGCCAACAGACGCCCCCAACTGGTGCTGCCCAACGACACCTGCGTGGAAGCCGGCTACCGCTTCACCAACGTCCTGATCCGGGCCACCGACCCCGACGGCCACCCCATCACCCTTACTTCCGACACCACCTCCAGCGGCGTCTACGGCCCCGACTTTCCGGCCCCGCTGGCCACCTTCTTGCCCGACCGCCCCCAGCCCCAGCCCAGCCCGGCCTCGGGCCGTTTCAACTGGCAGACGGCCTGCGAGCACGTCCGCCAGCAGCCCTACGACGTGCTCTTCAAGGCCGAAGACAACCCGCCCCCGCCCGGGGCCAACAACCGGTTGGCCGATCTGAAGACCTGGCGCATCACCGTGGTGGCTCCCCGGCCGCGTAACCTGCGGGCGGCTCCCAACCCGGCGACCAAGTCGGTCACCCTGCGCTGGGACAGCTACCTCTGCCAGCGGCCGGGGGCCGAGATCCTCATCTGGCGCAAGGCCGGCTGCGGCTACGTGCCCGGTCCCTGCGAGCGGGGACTGCCGGCGTCCAGCGGCTACCAGGTAGTGGGACGCGTACCGGCCTCGGCCACCACTTTCACCGATACCAACGGGGGCAAGGGCCTCGATCGGGGGGTAGTCTACAGCTACCGCATTTCGGTGCAGTACGTGCTGCCAGCGGGGGGCGCCAGCCTGGCCTCCGAGGAGGCCTGCGTGGACCTGCCCCTGCAGGTGCCCGTCATCACCAACGTAACGGTGGACAAAACCAACCGGGGCAACGCCTCCGACGGGGAAATCACCGTCAAGTGGACGCGGCCCTCGGCCCTGGACCAGTCGGTTTACCTGGGCCCCTACGCCTACCGGCTCTACCGGGCCGATGGACTCACCGGCACCAACTACACGGCCCTGACCGGCAACCTGCCGGCCGACTTGTCGGGAGGCCAGGCCGACACGGTTTACACCGACCGGGGATTGAACACCCGTGACGCGTCTTATCGCTACCGGCTGGAGTTCTACTTCACCAGCGGGAGCCGGCTGACGCTGCTCGACACCACCACTTCGGCCAGCAGCGTGCGCCTGGACTCGCTGCCGGCCATCAACGCCATTGACCTGAGCTGGCAGGCGATCGTACCCTGGAGCAACGACAACCAGACGCACCGCGTCTACCGGGAGAGCCGCACCCAGCCGGGGGTGTTCAACCTCATCGCCGAAGTGCCGGTGCAGGGTCCGCCTACCTACCGCTACCGTGACGATGGGGTTGACCGTTTCGTGGCCGACGGCAACCAGAGCGTTTCCTTGAGTGCCGACAGCCTGTACTGCTACAAGGTAGAGACGGTGGGCAGCTACGGCAACGTACGAATCCCGAGCCCTTTGCGCAATTTCTCGCAGGAGATATGCGCCACCCCGCGCGACACGGTACGGCCTTGTCCACCGCAGCTGAGCATCGATACGCTCATCTGCCGGGCCTACGGGAACAACGACGAAACACCGGAGGTATGCGCCGGTCCGTACACCAACCAGTTGCGCTGGACTTACCCGGAACAGAATGCCCAGGGTATTCGCTGCAAAGAACCCGTAAAATACAACCTGTACTACACCCGCTACGAAGGCGAAACGTTTGCTTTGGTTGCTACCATCACGGGTGCGCCTCCCGCCAAGTTGTTTGATCACCAGGGATTGACTTCCTACGCGGGTTGCTACTACGTGACGGCAGTGGACCGGTCGGGCAACGAAAGCCAGCCCAGCAACACCGTCTGCAAGGATAACTGCCCCTATTACGAGCTGCCAAACGTGTTCACCCCCAACGGAGACACCAGAAATGAGACGTTCCGTCCCTACGAATGCCCGCAGTTCGTGGAGTCGGTCAACGTGATCATCTACAATCGCTGGGGTAAAAAAGTGTTCGAATCGGACCGCAACGTGTTTATTGACTGGAACGGCCGGTTGGGTACCAACGAGGACACGCAGGGCAAGGAACTTTCCACGGGGGTATACTACTACCTGGCGAAGGTGAAGTTCCAGCGGTTGCGGCGGCAAGATGAGGTGCAGACCCTGAAAGGCTGGGTCAACATCCTGAGGTAGCTCGTTCGGGTTGGGTCGTCCGCTTGCCGAAGAACTTTGATCTGCCCTCCTGAAAGATACTTTCTTTCGGGAGGGCAGCCTTTTTTCGGGTACCCGGTGCAACCTTTCCTCCAACCGACGCATCTTGCTGCTGAACCCCGTTCCCGATGCATTTCAAAGTTCTACCATCCGATCAAGAAGAGAAATGGATACGGGCCTGCCGGGAGGGCAACGCGGCGGCCCAGCGACAGGTGTACGAAAAATACGCGCCCCGCATGCTGGGCGTGTGCATCCGCTACGCCGACAACCAGTTCGACGCCGAAGAAATACTGATCAACGGTTTTCTGAAGGTATTCAGTCGGATGGAACAATTCAGGAACGAAGGGAGCTTCGAAGGATGGGTCAGGAAGATCATGGTCAACGAGGCCCTGACGTACCTGCGGTGCCATAAAAGCAGCTACCTAACAACGGACCTGGAAAAAGCGGACCGGGAGTCGCACTGCGACGCGTTGGGGGGTCAACTCGAAACCGAAGATTTGCTCCGGGTCATTCAGGGGCTTCCCACCGGTTACAAAACCGTATTCAACCTGTACGCCATCGAAGGGTATTCGCACCAGGAAATAGCGGGTATGCTGGGCATCAGCGAAAGCACCTCCAAATCGCAGCTGTGCCGGGCCAGGGCGCTTTTGCAACAGTCTATAATCAAGGAAGAGACGGTACGCCGACCGGCCGGGATTGATTCCGGAGAAAATCAACTCACCCGTTGCTGACATGGAAAACAACCCGATGGATCGCTTGTTCGCCGAAAAATTGCGTCTCCTGGAGAAGACGCCGGATGCGTTGGTCTGGAATCGGTTGCAAGCCAGGAAACCGCCCGCAAGAAAAGGCTTCTTCGTACGGTACGGCATCGCGGCTTCGGTGAGTGCATTGCTTTTGGCCGGGGGGCTGGTTTGGCGGTACCAAAACCAGGAAAACCGGGTTGAAGCCAGGCGGGACCCGCGGGTTGCCTCCCGTCCACCCGTCCGGAGGGAGCGGGGCGCGGCAACCGGAATGGAAGCCCGCAGCAAACGAACGGACCCATCCGTCAACCCGGGGCGTAAGGCGGTCTCCGCAGTCAGGAAAAAGCCAAAGCTTTCAGTCCCGGTTGCCGCGCCCCAATCGAAAAATGCCCTCACTCCGGAACAGCCAACCCGCCTCCCCGACCAATCCCCGGTAACTACCCCGTCTTTGCTGGCCATGGCAGAACCCGTCGCCGGACCAGCGGCGGTGGTCGTGGTCCGCATCGCCGAGCCGATGCCGACGGTTTCCGGGTGGGAACCACCCGCGCCGACCGGGGAACGAACCGGGACGGGGGTGAGGAAAAAAACCCGGGCCGGCAAGATTATTCAACAACTAAAGAACCTGAAGAACGGCGAAAAAGTGGACTGGAAGGCAGTCGGCATCCGTCCGGAGGGCATTCTGGCCCGGGCGAAACCCGAACGGGAAAACCAAAAATAACCATTGATAATTTATGATTGATATGAGAAAATATTGTTTGCTATCGATCGGCCTCCTGGGGCTGATCCAGGCCGGGTACGGGCAGGCGGCCCGCAAGGATTCGGTGGTGGTACTGTTCGGCCAGAAAACCCGGATGATCATCGTTTCCGACGAAAAGGGGGGCGTTCGGGAGCTGCAAAAATACGATTTCAACGAAATATTGAAAGACGTGGGCATCTTCCTGGAAGACGCCCAGAACCGGGAAACGTACCTTTACATCAACGAGACCACCGGCCGGCGCTACCTGAAGGATACAACCGTGGTGGTTTCTGAAAGGGAAACCAGCGATGACGAAGAAGAAGCGGAAACGGATGCGCAAGACACCACCGACACGGATGATGATGGGTACGGAAACGACCGGTGGAGCGGATACCTGGATTTGGGACTCAACAACTACCTGGAAAACAGGAAATTTCCCGACCAATCCGACGCTCCCTACGGGTTGCGTCCCTGGGGTTCGCGCCACGTCGCCCTGGGCTCATTGCGTAATTTCAGGGTTGGCGGGCGGAAGAGTCCGCTGTACCTGCGCGCCGGATTGGAGGTTTCCTGGCACAACTTTATGTTCGATGGCGACAACCAGGCCCGGAAAACGCCAACGGGCACCGACTTTCCGGCACCCCGGCCCGACCTACAAAAGAGCAAACTGACCGTCTGCTACTTAAACGTACCGGCGATGGTGGCCCTGCAATTCCGCAACCGGGACCGCCGCGAAACTTTCTACCTGGCGGCGGGGGGATACGTGGGGTACCGCCTGGGAAGTTACACCAAGATCAAGTACGAAACGGAGGGGCAAACCCGGAAAGAGCGCGCAAAAGGCAACTTTTACCTCAACAATGTCCGCTACGGCTTGACGGGGCAAGTGGGCATCGACAACGTGGCTCTTTTCGCCAAGTACGACCTCAATTCTCTTTTCGTCGATGACCGGGGCCCCCGGCTCAACGTACTCAGTTTTGGCATCACCCTCACCGACTGAGCCGGACGCGGGAACTTGTCCCGGCCAACGCGTTGAAAAGCCACGGCCCTGGCGGACGAGGCTTTCAACGCTTTTTGCGTTCCTTCCGGCCACCCGCCGACTGGACCGGATGAACCCGGCCGGCGAAAATAAATTTTTGTCCATTCATTTGACTTACCAAAAAAACGCCTAATTTTGCGACTCCTTAAAGGAAGGTGGCTTCAAACGCGTTTCGCTGCCCTCTAAAATGGCTCTTTGCCTTACTGTTTTGGGGAGATTCCAGAGTGGCCAAATGGATCAGACTGTAAATCTGCTGGCGTACGCCTTCGGAGGTTCGAATCCTCCTCTCCCCACCAGGCAATGATTGAGTGATTTGGTGGTGAGCAAGGAGTTTAATTCTCCGACCAGTAACTCATTCAATTGCTTCGTTCTGCGGGA
>JACMKY010000287.1 GCA_014379925.1 Cytophagales bacterium
TCGGCTTCAGCCTGGGTGGCAACCTTACGCTCAAATACCTGGGTGAACAAGGAGCCGCCCTCCCACCGGAAATCCGGAAGGCGGTCGTGTTTTCCGTGCCGCTGGATTTGCAGTCCTGCTCGGCGAAATTGAGTACGCGGGGCAATCTCCTCTACCACCACCGTTTTTTGCGGAGCCTGCGCCGAAAGGTGCGCACCAAAGCCGCCCGGATGCCGGAACGCCTCAGCCTGGACGCCTACCGGCGCGTGAAAACCCTCCGGGATTTCGACGATCACTACACCGCCCCGCTGCACGGATTCCGGGACGCCGATGAATACTACCGGCGTTGCAGCGCCAAGGGGTTCCTGGCGGACATCGCCGTTCCCACCCTCATTGTCAACGCCAAAAACGACCCCATCCTGGCCGAGGCGTGCTACCCGGTGGAGGAGGTCAGGAATCTGCCCCGCGTGTTTTTGGAAATACCCGAAAAAGGCGGACATTGCGGCTTCTTCGCCAAGACGTTGCACGGCACCTACTGGTCCGAGGAGCGAGCCCTGCGGTTTTTGGAGGAGAAAATTGAATAGAAAAATTGAATGTCGAACTGAAGAACAAGGAATTCCGAATCGCACCGGCGAACCGGTCGAAGTAAAAAAGTTTAATACTTCATCATTCGATGTTCCTTGTTCGACATTCGACATTCGAACCCTCCCCATGGAAGCCCTCACTAAAGAAGCCCGCTATTTCATCATTGACTTCGACAGCACCTTCACGAAGGTGGAAGCGCTGGATGAACTGGGCGCCATTTCGCTGCAAAACAACCCGAATCTGGCCAACATCCTCCTGGAAATCAAGCACATCACCGACCTGGGGATGAGTGGCCAGCTTTCCTTCACCCAGTCGCTGGAGCGGCGGATCGCGCTGTTGCAGGCCCACCGCGACCACCTGCCCCTGCTCATCGAGCGGTTAGGCAAGAAGGTTTCCGATTCGTTCGAGCGCAACCGCGCGTTTTTCGCCGAATACGCCGACCAGATACTGATCATCTCCAACGGCTTCCGGGAGTTCATCGTGCCCATCGTGACCGCGTTCGGCGTCAAGGAAGAAAACATCTTTGCCAACACCTTCGAATTCGACGGGAAGGGCAACATTGTGGGATTCGACCCGGCCAACGTGCTGTCGGCCAACGGCGGAAAAGTGAAGCAGATCCGGTCGCTCAACCTCACCGGCGACATTTACGTGATCGGCGACGGCTACACCGACTACGAAATCAAGGAGGCAGGGCTGGCCAACCGGTTCTACGCCTTCACCGAAAACGTGGAGCGCGACCGCGTGACGGCCAAGGCCGACCACATTGCCCCTTCGCTCGACGAATTCCTTTACCACAACCAGCTGCCGATGAGCGTATCTTACCCCAAGAACCGCATCCACGTGCTGCTGCTGGAAAACATTCACCCCCGCGCCCTGGAAATTTTTCGCGGCGAAGGCTACCGGGTGGAAACGGTGGCGGGGGGCCTCGACGAGGACGAACTGGCCCGGCGCATCCGCGACGTGTCGGTGCTGGGCATCCGTTCCAAAACGCAGGTCACCCGCCGGGTGCTCGAAAATGCCAATAAACTGATGACCGTCGGCGCCTTCTGCATCGGCACCAACCAGATCGACCTCAACGCCTGCCTGGAGAAGGGCATTGTGGTGTTCAACGCGCCCTACAGCAACACCCGCAGCGTGGTGGAACTGGCGATTGGGGAGATTATCATGCTCATCCGCAACATCTTCGACAAGAGCCGCCGGATGCACGAGGGCCAGTGGGACAAATCGGCCAAGAACAGCTTCGAGATCCGGGGCAAGAAGCTGGGGCTGGTGGGCTACGGCAACATCGGCACGCAACTGTCGGTGCTCGCCGAATCGCTGGGCATGGAGGTCTATTACTACGATGCGGTGGAGAAGCTGGCCCTGGGCAACGCCCGCAAGTGCAAAACACTGGCCGAATTGCTGGGCCTGGCCGACATCGTGACCCTGCACGTGGATGGCCGGGCCACCAACCAGAACCTGATCGGAGCCAAAGAACTGGCGCTGATGAAGGACGGCGTGATTTTCCTGAACCTGAGCCGCGGCCACGTGGTGGACATCGCGGCCCTGGTGGCGGCCGTCCGGAGCGGCAAGGTGCGCGGCGTGGGCGTGGACGTGTACCCGTACGAACCCAAGACCAACCAGGAGGCGTTCGTCAACGAACTGCGCGGCCTGCCCAACGTGATCCTGACCCCGCACATCGGCGGCAGCACCGAAGAGGCGCAGCAGAACATCGCCGAATTCGTGCCCGGCAAGCTGACCGAGTTCGTCAACAAGGGCAATACGTTCATGAGCGTCAACTTCCCGAACCTGCAGTTGCCCGAACTCACCGACGCCCACCGGCTCATTCACATCCACGAAAACACGCCGGGCATTTTGGCGCAGATCAACGGCGTGCTGGCCAATTACCGCATCAACATTCTGGGCCAGTACCTGAAGACCAACGAAAAGATCGGCTACGTCATCACCGACATCGACAAGACCTACAGCAAAGAAATGGTCCGGGAGTTGCGCGACATTCCGCACACCATCAAGTTCCGGATGCTGTATTAGGTTACCAGGCTGCCTTCGCAGCGCTACTTCGTAGGGTTGCAGGTTGGATGGGTTGCCCGGCCGAGTTTGGTGTCTTACCAGCTGATGTGAAAGGTGTCCTTGGCGGTAATCTTTACTTTTCCCGTTTTCACCCCGCACACGTCCAGAATGCCCAGGTAAATGCCTTCGTACAACTTGGAATTATAACCCGGCGCCGGGGCGTGGACGATTACTTCCCCGGCGGTGGCCTTGATAAACCGGCGGGGCACTACCCCGGCTCCCCGGTGGTTGTCCAGGAAACCTTGGGCTTCGTACTGGATGAAATCGAGGGGCGTAGTCAGGGACTTGGGCAATACCCCCAACTTATTCAACCTTGGGTAGATTCTCTTTCCCAGAATGACCAGGGCGTACTCCCCGGTGACGGAGGCTTCGGCAAAAGTGTCCATGAAATATTCGTAGACGCGCACATCGTACCATTCCGAAGGGTGCAATTCCTTGTAACTGGCCTTGCCAGTAAGAATCTGCAGGTATTGGTTGGCCTTTTGGATGTGCTTTTGATCCGGCGACATCAAATCGCCGCAAACCATGATGGAGATTCCTTTTACTTCGGCCATAGCGATAGACGGGACGGATAATGTTCGACGACCATTTATACCATTGGCCTTGCTTTGGTAAGTTTTTGGTAGAAAATGACTACGCGTTCAAATGCACGAGGGCAAGACGCTAAGAAAGAATGCCAGGATTGCTGATCATTGATCAATGGTCCGATGGAACGTTCTCCGAGAACCGATTCCGGTCCGGCCTTCTTTTTCCCCAACTCCAACTTCACCGGTTTGGGAAAGCCCGCCTTCCGTCACGCCGGGATTTCCGCGGGGTTGGTCACCAGGTTGGGCAGGAATATTTCGAAGACCGTTTGACCGGATTGTCCGTTCCGGAAGTCGATCCGTCCCCCCAGCTTTTGGGTTGCCAGCCGGGAAACGTAGAGGCCCAACCCGGCTCCGCTGGCATCCACCGTTCCCTTGAAGAACATGGTAAACAGCTTTTCGCTTGCCTCAGCGGGAATGCCCCGGCCGTTGTCGACCACCCGGATGCACATCCGCCCGGCGGCCTCATCGCCCAGCACCTCGACGCGCACCGACGCACCCTTGTGCCGATGGCTGTACTTGAAGGCGTTGCCGATCACGTTTTCCAGGATGATTCCGAGCAGGCTTTCGTCGGAACCCAGCGTGTACGCCGGCGGGACCGACAGTTCCAGGTGGACGTCCTGGTAGGCCTTTTCCAGCGGATCAGTGACGGCCCGGATGAAGGGGAGCAGGCAGACAGGCTTCGGGTTGGCTTCCGCGTTCCGGATGTCGTAGATGTGCAATACCCGCAGCAGGGTTTGGTTGGTTTCGTCGCCGGTCCGATCCAGTAAGTGAAGGTATTCCAACGCTTTCGGGTTATCGACGTCCATCAGGGCTACCTTGCACAAACCCACCAGCCGCGCCACGGGCCCCCGGATGTCGTGCGAGGCCCGGTAGATGAAGGTATCCAATTCCTGGTTCGACTCCAGCAGTTTTGCGTAAGCCTCCCGCAGCTCCTGGGTGCGCTGCGTCACCCGGTCTTCCAATTGGTTGTTGATGGATTTCAATTCCTCGTTTCGTTCTTCGATGGTGTGTTTGGCTTCGTTGAGAACCAGGTTGGTGGCCTCGATGCTGTCGCGCTGCGCCTCGATCTGCTCGTTCTGCGCGGTGAGTTCGGACGTCCTCACCTTCACCAGTTCTTCCAGTACGGCCTTCTGCCGCTCCACCTGCCGGATGCGGTGACGGGAGTAGGCAAAGCTGACGCCCACCACCAGCAGGGCGGCCCCCACCCGGAACCACCAGGTCATGTACCAGGCCGGGTGGATGATCACCCGGATGGAAGCGCCGGTTTCGTTCCACACGCCGTTCCGGCCCGCGGCCTTCACCCGGAACACGTACTCGCTGGCGTCCAGGTTGGTGTAGTTGGCGATCCGCCGGTTGCCGATGTAGTTCCAGTCCTTGTCAAAACCTTCCATCTTGTAGGCGTACTGGTTCTTCTCCGGTTCCACGTAGCTGAGGCAGACAAATTCGAAGGAGAAAATGTTCTCGTCGTGTTCCAATTCAATGACCGTGGTTTCTGAGAGGGGCTGGGCCAGTTTCTTGGGCGAGTTGAAGAGGTTGAACGTGGTCAGGTAGACGGGTGCCACGTACGCGTTGTCGACGACCGCCTCCGGGTAGAAGCGAACGAAGTTGTTGGTGCCGCCGAAGTACAGCGCGCCGCTCCCGCCCTGGTGATACGACCACTGCACGAACTCGTCGTTGTAGAGTCCGTCCTCCGTGGTGTAGTTTCTCACCCGTCCGCTCACGGGATCGAGCCGGGCGATTCCCTTGCCGGTGCTCACCCAGAGCTTCCCCTTGCCATCCTTGAGCAAACCGCAGATCCCGTTGTGGGGCAAACCATTCTGAACCGAAAACCGGTTGAACGTGTGGGAGCGGGGGTTGAACCGGCAGAGTCCCTCGTCGAGGGTGCCGATCCACAAGTAGCCCTGGTCATCTTCGGCCAGGGCAGTGATGGCGTTGCTTACCAGGCTGTTGCGGTTTCCCGGCACCTTCTGGTAATTGGTGAAGGTCTGGGTGCGGGGGTCGAACCGGCTCAGGCCCGATTCCTTGGTGCCGATCCACAGGATGCCCGACCGGTCTTCGTAGATTACCTTGACGATGTCGCCGCCCAGACTCTTGGTGTCTTTCGGGTTGTGCTGGTAGGCGATCAATTGTCCGGTGAGGGGGTTGAGCACGTTCAGCCCGCCGCCGTAGGTGCCGATCCAGAGCTGGCCCCGGCGGTCTTTGAAAAGGGTTTCGATGTCCCCGCTGGTCAGGCGGCTGGACGCGTGGAGGTCTTTGCCGAACGTCTGGAAACGGTTGCGTTGCCGGTCGAACCGGCAAAGTCCCGCCTCGGTGGTGCCAACCCACAGAAAACCCTGGTCGTCCTCGCTGATGGCCGTCACGCCGTCGCCGCTCAGGCTGTTGGGGTTATTGGCGGCGTGACGGTAGTTGATGAACGCGCGTTTCCCGGCGTCGTACCGGTAGAGGCCGTTTTCGTTGGTACCCACCCAGAGGGTGTGTTGGCGGTCTTCGTAGAGGGCGTTGACCGAACTGGCCGTGAAGCCGGCCGGGTTGGCGGGGTTGCTGACGAAGGAGGTGAAAAACAGCGCGTGCGTTTCGAACCGGCTGACCCCCTCCCCGTCGGTGCCAATCCAGAGCGAACCGGAGCGATCGAGGTAGAGCGCGTTGAGGTCGTTACTGCCCAGGTTTTCGGTCCGGCTGGTGTCGTTGCGGAAAACCGTGAACTGCTCCGTCTTCGGATCGAAGCGGTTCAGCCCCCCGCCCTTGTGGGTAGCGATCCACAGGGTGCCGAACGCGTCTTCCTGAATGGCCGATACGTAGTTGCTGGAAAGCGAGTGGGGAGCGGGGAGATCGTGCCGGTACGTTCTGAATTCAGCAGTCTTCGGATCCAGGCGCGACAATCCGCCCCCGTACGTACCGACCCACAACCGGCCGGCCCGGTCGGGATAAACGCAGTACACATCGTTGCTGGCCAGGCTGTTGGGGTTGAGCGGGTCGTGCAGAAAGGTGCGGAAGGTTTCCGTGGCCGGGTTGAACCGGCAGAGGCCCCCGCCGTAGGTACCCAACCACAACGCCCCGGCCGCGTCCTCGCAAATCGAATACACCTCGTTCTGGTTGAGGCTGGCCGGATTGCCTTCTTCTTTCTGGTAGGTGCGGAAGGTTTCCGTAGCCGGATCGAACCGGCAGAGGCCTCCGCCAAAGGTGCCGACCCACAAAACGCCCTTCCGGTCGCCGAAAATGGCGTATATGTTGTTGGAACTAATGCTTGTAGGTTTTTGGGCATCGTTCTTATAAATCCGGAACTTGCCGGTCTTCCGGTCGAAGCGGTTCAGCCCTCCGTCGAAGGTGCCAATCCAGACGAACCCTTCGCGGTCTTCGTAGACCGCCTGCACGTAGTCGCTGGAGAGCCCGTCCTGCTTGGTGTACGTACGGATGGAATACCCGTCGTAGCGGTTGAGTCCCTGCTTGGTTCCGAACCAGACGTATCCCTTGCTGTCTTGCAGCAGGCAGAAAACATTCTTGTGGGAAAGTCCCTGCTTGGTCGAGATGTTGTGGTAACGGATGTCACTCACCTGCGCTTCGGCAAAAAAGACCAACCCCAGCCACAACCAGGCGAAGGAAACCAGGACCGCTATTTTTACCTTACCCATGGGGAATGAACGGGAGTGTCGAAAATTTCCCCTTAAAAATACTACGCTGCCCATCAAGCCGCAACGTCCGCCCGCCCGCCGCCGTCGTTGGGACACCCGGCCAGTGTAATATATGCCGTCAACCCTACCCTTCCGGATCGACCAACCACGGATACGGGTTCGACTGGCCGGTGTTCCGGACCCGGATGGGGTGATTCGCTCTCACCCGGGTAAACCGGAGGCCGTTCAATCCCTGCAGTTCCGCCACCGTCATGCCGAATGCCCGGGCCACGTCGAACAGGGTGACGCTCTGGCGGAGAAGGTAGGTTCGGGTAGCCGACTGGTAGGAGGGGGGAGTACCCCGGAGGGTGAATTCCACCCGGCGGCTCGCCTGGCGGATAA
>JACMKY010000031.1 GCA_014379925.1 Cytophagales bacterium
CCAGTGAATTTTTGTTTCCCCTGCTGTAATATTTATTGGTTCACCAGCGCAAAGAACGCATAAACTGCAAACAACGTGAAAAACACCGTACCACTGCTATTGCTCTTGGGGTCAATGAGCTGTGGTGAAAAGGAAGCCGTACTGACGGACCCAGCTACCAAAGAAAGGTACAAAGATGAATTGTTTTCAAGTTTCACCAAGTCAACGGTTCAGTTCGACACGCAGCCCGACTACCACGGAAAACCAACCGCGTTATCGGCCGATTTGTACCAGCCAACGGGGGACAAGGCTACCAATCGGGCAGTCGTTGTCTACGTGCACGGCGGCGGATTCATCGGTGGAACCCGGGACGGAAGTAATATTCCTTATTTGTGCGAAGAACTTTCCAAGCGTGGCTACGTGGTTGCCTCCATTGATTACCGAGTGGGCGTTGTTGACGCTTCACCAATGGCAAAAGGCAAAGCCCAGATCCGTGCCATTCAGGATCTCAAATCATTTGTCCGCTACGCCAAGTTTAACGCCGCCTCGGCCAGGATTGATGTCAATAAAATATTCATTACGGGAAGTTCGGCCGGTGGGGCAACTGTGTTGGCAACTGCCTACCTGGCGTACAGTGAGCGCCCCACTTATATGGATACGACTGGAGTCGGCAGTTTGGAGGGCAGAGGCAATTTAAACGGCAGCAACGCCGCTGTAAAAGCAGTGTACTCCCTGTGGGGTGCCGTGAGTGATACTACGTGGATTCAACGGGGAGATGTACCAGTCGGGTGTATTCAATCCGTGGATGATCCTTGTATTCCCTGGAACTACGGACCGTCTTCCTGCAATGTTCCGGGTTACGGTTCGTACGGCAGCCACGCCATCAGCACGAAAGCGAAGAATTCAGGAATTTATTCTTCGCTTCACGGATATAGTTCGAGTGAACACGATTATGGATTTACCTTTCCTCACATCGATACGACCATTGCTAAAATGACCGATTTTTTGTATCCATTGGCTAAATAAGAATCAATGGACCATCGACCAAGCACTAACCTCGGCACAACCGACACTTTTGGCCTGCCTGATTAGCGGTTCAACTGAACGTATTTGACGGGAAGGGCTGCTAAAAAACGCTGGTAATCAATTCATTTTTGCCGTGAATTGTCAACCACGGACTATCCACGGGTTGAACGTTCGCGAACCCGGTTGCTTTTGTTCGTTTACTTGGTACCTTGGCGTATCGCAAGGTAATGATTGCTGCCTAGTCGAATTTCCCCTTGCCCGCCCCGAAATGAAGTTTTACCTACCTTGTGTTCTGGTGCTGTGCCTTGCAGGCTGTCGGCCCGCGCTGCCTACGGCCCGTCCTTCGCCCGAGGCCGATCAGGTGGTTCGTACGGCCGAACAACTCTTCGTCGCCATGCGCACCCGGGACACCCTCGCCCTGCGAACACTCTTCCATCCGGGTGCGCGCATTACCGCCGTAGAGGGCAACGGAGCCGAGGCCAAAGTTTCCGAGCGCGGCCTTGCCGAGTTCGTGCGCTCCATCGGCACCGCGCGCGACACGCTGCGGGAGCGGATGTGGGAACCCGAGGTCCGCGTCGATGGCAACCTGGCGACGCTCTGGGCACCCTACGACTTCCACTTCGGGGCGCGTTTCAGTCACTGCGGCTACGATGCTTTTCACTTCGCCCGCGCGGCGGGCGGGTGGCGCATCACGGCAATCAGCTACACCGTCCAACGCGACGGCTGCCCAACCCCGCGGCCTTAATGCTCAGGCGGACGGTGCGTTGGGCGGACGCGCCGCGGCAAGCCCACGCCCGCGGGGACGAAACGTTCTGCTGCCGGCCAATTGGAAAGAAGGATAGGTTGGTTTTCCTGAGCCCGTGGAGAACCAACCGCTGGTTGTTGCTGCAAGATTCGTAGGAGAGGCAATGGTCTTTGGCTTGGCACAAGGTTGGCAGCCGGGTAGCAAGGGTCAATTGTTTCGCGTTGATTTGAATTAAGCGATTCGGGTTGGGAAGTACTTTTAACTGGAATGAGGAGAACAGGAATGAATAAAATTTCTGCTTATTGCTTCGAACACCGCTCACTTCGTCAACTGGGTTGCCATCGCGCATTACCTATACCAGAGGCCACGGTCGCGGACGTGCTTGATTCATTACCTGCCATTTGATAAGATGCTTCTACGTTAAGTACGCTATCGGAAGAAACATGGCCAAACTGCGCTTGGCTTTTTCCTGTTTAACGATAATTTTTTGTGGCCGCAACAATCAAAAGACACGGGCCGATGACAATAAAACGAAGTTTCGGGCGTCCGATACAACAAAATACGCAGGTTTACCGGGCACTTGGCCTCGTTACGCTATTTGCTTTTGCGCATTGGCTCACTACATTAGCGGATGCGAAACGATTGCAATCCAGTCAGTAGCTAGCCACACGCCGATGACCCCCAAAGAACTTGCGGCAATCCTCACCGCCCTTGCCTGGCCGGTTACCTCGTTAGCCATCCTTTTTGCTTTCCGTACCCGGGTGGTTGCACTCCTTAAAAAACTGGAAGAATCTCTTTCAATCAAGGGAATCAAGCTTAAGCTCTTCGGAGCGGAAATCGAACTAACGCCCGACCAAGCCGATCGTGCGTTGAACGAGTTGATGCAAGAGGTCGTCGAGTCCACGCACCACCTTTCCGCGGCCGACATTCAGTTGTTCGAGAGGATTTACGAAGTTCGCGGCTCGCTCACCGTACAAGAGTTGATTTCTGACTTCACCCGAGAGTCTGGAGAGCACAAACAACTGCGTAAGCTTCGGGACGTGAAGCTCGTCCGGCCGAGCGAAGGAGGCAAATGGGAGGGTATCAAACATCCCGTTGTCACTCACTTCGCTGAAATCTTTTTGAAACTGAAGCACGAGAGTCGCTTGTGTGAAAAAAGCCAGGTGTCTGAGGATTATTCGGGAGGGTTCATTCGTGGAAAAAATTGATCCCAGGAAAGACCTGAAACCTTTTTACAATCCGTCCGCCAAGGTGGTCTCGGTGGAGGAGATTCCGTCCGTGAACTTCCCAATGATCGATGGAAGCGGCAATTCGAACGCTTCTCCGAAATACGCGGGGGCGATTGAAAGGCCTGGTACTTTGGCTTACGCGCTCAAGTTCCAAATTGAGCGGGGTACTACCCGCGTCGATTACGCGGTGAAGCCGCTCAAAAACCTCTGGTGGGCTGACGATACGAGCCAACTGGAGCGTGAGCCCGGAAATGGACCGTGGTGATTATGCAACCCGCTTACGCCACAACCGACTCGTTTGCCGGAGCCGTGCCCGAAGTGGAAAAGAGGAAGGGACCTGCGCCGTTCGGTATAAGGTCCGAAGCCTACCACGAAGGATGGTGTGCTCCGGTTAGGCACGTTGGTTTCTACGCTGAAGCAACACCGACAATCGCCACACGGCACACTTTCGTCAGCAAGGGCGGCTACCAGTGGCGGGGAAAACACCAAGGGATGGGCCTGAACGATCCGCGAAAAACCCAGCCCGCAAGGCTACAAACGATTATTAATCAATTTATTAAGTAAAAAAATTTACCGAATCGTAAAACCGATCCATCAACACCGCTCTCCATCGAATCCGCCATGTTCACTCGCCGAGACTTATTAATCGCCCTCACCACCGCTGGCACCACGGTGGGCATTGTGGCCCTGGCCCAGACCAGAACCCCCTTGATGCAGTCGTCCATCTTCGACTGGACTACCATGGAGGCCACGCCAACCAAAGTCGGATCAACGCGTAAATTCTTTCAGGCCCCCACGCCCACGCTCGATGAACTGGAATGCCACGTCACCACCCTGAATCCCGGACAATCGTCGCACGCTCCCCACCAGCACCCGGACGAGGAACTGA
The DNA here is from genome assembly GCA_014379925.1 of Cytophagales bacterium. Lineage (GTDB taxonomy): Bacteria > Bacteroidota > Bacteroidia > Cytophagales > ES-bin-26 > ES-bin-26. Next base: position 3,869 of record JACMKY010000031.1, read on the forward strand.
TCATCATCAAGGAGGGAACGGTTGAGTCGTTGGTGAACGGGGAAACGAAGCGCGTCGGGCCGGGCTCGGTGATCTTCCAGGCGTCCAACCAGTTGCACGGCATCCGCAACGTCGGGACCACGCCGGCCACCTACCACGTCGTCAAGTGGAACTCGCCGGGAATGCTGAAAGGCAA
>JACMKY010000288.1 GCA_014379925.1 Cytophagales bacterium
CGCCCAGCAGAATGGCAGGTTTCATAGTCAAGAAGGTAGGTTCAGCCGTGCTCGGTAACAAAATACGAACCAATTGATACAAAGCTCTGTCTTGTTGATGGTTACACGAATATGCGTTGCTCACCGGCCGTTCGAAACCGGACACCTGCGCCGGAATGTACGATTATACGACAGCCCGATCACGACCGTTCTTTTCATCTCCTGCCTTGTATCGCAAGCGGACAAGCTACCGTCCGTTTTCGAACACCCCGGCCAGATGGCTTTTTCTTCAAATGGCCTCCGGCTGCGCAATGGGGCGCATTTCAAGTTTGGTCCCGTATTTGTTTAGCAAATGTCAAGATAATCTAAGACCCGTGGGAAGAGCCTATTTGGGGGAATTCGAAGAACTGGTCCTGCTGACGGTGGCCGTCTTCGACGGGCAGGCCTACGGAGCCGTCCTCACCCAGGACATCGGGCAACGAACCGGACGCGCCGCAAATCTGAGTGCGGTACACGTGGCCCTCTACCGGTTGGAGGAAAAAGGACTGCTCACCTCCCGGGTAGGGGGGGCCACGGCCGAGCGTGGCGGACGCCGCAAGCGCTTCTTTGCCATCACGGCCTCCGGCCGGGAGGCACTGGTCCAGATCCGCCGGGTGCGCGAAGAACTCTGGAACCTGATGCCTCAACTGGGTTGACCAGTCCGGGACGAATGAGCCAAAAAACGTAAACCGCGAACCAACCAACCCCCATGTTTCCACGGGAGCCCTTTGCGAAAGACAACCCTGGTAAATCTTCTCCTCCCCGCTGGGCGGAGAAGCTGCTGCGGTGGCGTTGCCCGGAGAACCAACGCGAAGAAGTGCAGGGGGACCTGCACGAGTTGTTCCACCAATGGGTCAAGGAAGCCGGGGAAAAGAAAGCCCGCCGACGGTACATCCGCAACGTGCTCGGTTTCCTCCGGCCCCTGCCCGTCCGTCGGCCGGAATTCCAGACCAGAAACCAAGGCTATTCACTCCAACTGTTTTCTTTGAGTATGCTCCGCAACTACGTCAAAATCGCCCTGCGCAACCTGCTCCGCCACCAGGTTTTTTCCTTCATCAACATTGGTGGACTGGCCGTAGGGATGGCCGTGACCACGCTCATCGGTCTGTGGGTTTACGACGAATTGTCGTTTAACCAATACCATCAGCACTACGACCGTATTGCTCAGGTGATGGAGAATGAAATACTGGAACAGGGCATTGAGACCTTTGGCACTTTACCGATGCCATTGAGCCAGGAACTGCGTACCAAATACGCCAGCGATTTCAAATACGTAGCGGCGGCTACGCAGGGCTGGGACCAGATCATCGCCTACCAGGACAAGAAATTCACGAAGTTTGGCACCTTTGCGGAAGCAGATTTTCCGGAGATGATGACCCTGCCAATGCTCCGGGGCACCCGGTCAGGCTTAAAAGAACCGGCTTCCGTTTTGCTTTCCGAATCGATGGCAGGGATTCTTTTTGGCGATGCCGACCCGCTCGGTAAAATTGTAAAGATTGGCAACAACTTCACGGTACAGGTAACGGGTGTTTACCGGGATCTGCCCCGAAACACGGCCTTCAGGGACGTTGCCTTTATTGCACCGTTGGACTTGCTCTTCTCCGATCAGGAAGCAAAGAACAATTGGCGCAGCAGCTCATTCCAAATTTTTACGCAACTCAATCCCAACCGCAACTTTGAGCAAGTTTCTGCCAAGATTAAAGGCGTGCTCGGGCAGCACATCCAGGATCAGACGAAAGCCTCCCTGTCTTTATACCCGATGGCTCGATGGCATTTGTATTCAGCGTGGAAGAACGGCGTAAACGAAAGCGGAAGAATCCAGTTCGTATGGCTTTTCAGCATCATCGGCATTTTTATTTTACTGCTGGCCTGCATCAACTTTATGAATCTCTCGACGGCTCGTTCCGAGAAACGGGCCAAAGAAGTCGGCATCCGGAAAGTCATTGGTTCGGCCAGGGGTCAGATCATTGGTCAGTTTTTCAGTGAGTCTTTGGTCGTGGCAGCGTTCTCGTTTATTTTGTCATTGCTCCTGGTAGGAGGAATGCTGCCGTTTTTTAACGAAGTTGCCGACAAAAGTCTGTCAGTTTTATGGACCAATCCTTGGTTTTGGCTGTTGGGAATCGGGTTTAGCCTCTTCACCGGCCTGGTGGCCGGCAGCTACCCCGCCTTGTATCTGTCTTCTTTCCAACCCATCAACGTATTGAAGGGTACTTTTCGGGTGGGACGTTTGGCGGCCATTCCCCGCCAGGGGTTAGTGGTGGTGCAGTTTACGATTTCAATTACCCTGATTGTCGGCACCCTCGTCGTTTTTCGCCAGATTCAATTCGCTAAGAATCGCCCCCTGGGATACAGTCGCCAGGGGTTGATCAACATCACCATGAACACCCCCGAAATACAGGGGCATTACGATGCATTGCGAAATGATTTATTGAAAACCGGTGCCGTTGCCGACATGGCCGAATCATCCAGTCCGATCACCGGCATTTGGTCATCGGCCAACAACCTGGAATGGAGGGGAAAAGACCCGAATCGATCGGCCCTTTTTGGCACCATTTCCGTCACGCCCGATTTTGGAAAAGTCATTGAATGGCAAGTAAAAGCGGGGCGCGGGTTTTCCAGGCAATTTTCCACCGATTCCTCGGCGTTTGTGTTCAATGAAGCCGCCGTTAAATTAACCGGCCTCCAAAACCCGGTCGGGGAAACCATCAAATGGCACGATAAAAACTGGACCGTCATTGGGGTGGTGAAAGATATGGTGATGAAGTCCCCTTTCGAGCCAGTGATGCCTACGGTTTTTATGATCGATAACCGGGAACGACCCTTGAATGTAATTCACCTCAAGCTCGATCCTGGCCTGAGTACTGGTGCTGCGCTAAGCAAAATAGAGGCGGTTTTCAAGACCTACAATCCTGCTTCTCCGTTCGAGTACCAGTTTGCCGATCAGGAGTACGCCAAGAAATTCGCCGCTGAGGAACGGATCGGTAAATTGGCTTCCGTTTCCGCCGTTTTAGCCATTTTTATCAGCTGTCTGGGGCTTTTCGGTTTAGCCTCCTTTATGGCTGAGCAACGCACCAAGGAAATCGGCATCCGGAAAGTGCTGGGGGCCACGGTGCTCGATCTGTGGGGGCTGCTGTCGAAAGACTTCGTCTACCTGGTCATCCTTGCCATCGTCGTTGCTACGCCAGCCGCTCACTACTTCTTCAGTGACTGGCTCCAGCAGTACGAGTACCGCACCGAAATTTCGTGGTGGATTTTTGCGGCGGCGGGTTCGGGCGCCTTAGTCATCACGTTGGCCACGGTCAGCTACCAGGCAGTGAAGGCGGCCCTGGCGAATCCGGTGAAATCGCTCCGGACGGAATAGCGGGCTGCGGAACTTGATCGTGCAGCCCCGGTCCTGGTAGCGCAACCGGAATAATTCAATCCTCTTCCCCCGGCCTTTCTTTTTTCCTATCTTTGAGCGAAAGCAAACCGTCTTATCGCTGTCCGCCCCTGGCGGAGGGAGGAAAGTCCGGGCAACGCAGAGCATCGTACTTCCTAACGGGAAGGCGCTCCTCCGGGAGTGACAGACAGGGCCACAGAAAACAACCGCCCCCACGGGGTAAGGGTGAAAAGGTGGGGTAAGAGCCCACCGCTCCGCTGGTGACAGGGGGGGCATCGGTAAACCTTACGAGTTGAAAGACCAAATAAGCTGACGGTTCAATGGTCAATCGACGGTGATTGGTTGTCCACGCGACAATTGCTCATTGAACACGGATCATTGACGAAGGGCGGCTCGTCCGGCGTCAGCGGGTAGGTTGATGGAGCTTGTTCGTGAGGACAAGCCTAGATAAATGATAAGAACCCGCCCGGGCGTCAGCTTCGGCGGGTACAGAACCCGGCTTACAGGTTTGCTTTTCAATATTCAGTGCGTTATTCCCGGTGGTTGGGAGCAGCCTGGTCGCGTCTTCGGCGGGTTGCTTCCCCACCACCGGGAATACGCGCCATCCCTGCCGGTATTCCTCCGGCCCGAATGCCCGTTCATCCATTCTCGTCATCAAAAACCGTTCGCCGTCCAAATCATTTGCTGTTCACTGACCGCTTCGATTGCCGGTTTTTCCAGTAAGCCCGCCAGGGAACGTATACCATCCCGCCGCCGATGAGGAAAAGCGGCAGACTGATAACCAACGTAGCCAGGACGTTTCCTTCGTTCAACGTGATACCGGCCACCACCATGCACCCCACGCCCATCACCAGGATGACCACGCGGCTGAGGTGTCCCAGCGCCAGCAAGAGCCGGTACGGCCAGCTTCGCCGGAAGGCTTCGTTGCTGCGTCGGTATTGCTCGAACTGCCGCGCCGTCTGCCGGTCCACCCGCTCCTTGGCGGCCCGTCGCCGCTCTTCCGCTTCCGGCGAGTAGACGCGCTCGTAAAAGGCGTAGTGATCGGTTTGGGCACCCGAATGCGCCGGGTTGCTACCCGTTTTGCCGTCGGCGGGCGGGCCCATCAAGGCTTCGTACGCTTCCCTGACGCGGAGGAAAACGGCGTGCGCTTCGGCCGAAGGGTTGCGGTCGGGGTGGCATTCCATGGCCTTTTTCCGGTACGCTTTCTTAATCTGCGCTTTGCTGGCTCCCCGGGGCAAGTCTAAAATCTGGTAATAATCGGGCATGGATGAATGCTGAGCGGACAACGGAGCCGGCCGTAATGCGTATCCAACAGCCCGGCAAAATTACCAAAATTTAGTATGCTTGCGGATCGGTCCGTCATCTACCATCGTTAATCCACGGAGGGCGGTCTACGGTGACCGCCGGCCCGTTGATTCCCGGACCGGTAAGCGGGGAATTTTTTAATCCCACCAACTCTTGCGAAGCAGCCCAGTCCAAAACCCCATCACCCTTTCCAACCCCTTCACCATGGCCAAGATCCTCATCGTTGACGACGAAAAAAGCATTCGCTATACCCTGCGCGATATCCTGGAATACGAAAAATACGGGGTGGACGAAGCCAAGGACGGGGAAGAAGCCCTCGACCTGCTGACTAAGAATCACTACGACGTGGTGCTCTGCGACATCAAGATGCCCAAGATGGATGGCCTGGAACTGCTGGCAAAAGCCGTTGAACTGGGCAAGGATACCCAGTTCATCATGATCTCGGCCCACGGCAACATCGAAACGGCCGTGGAAGCGACCAAGAAGGGCGCCTTCGATTTCATTCAGAAACCACCCGACCTGAACCGGCTCCTGCTCACCGTCCGCAACGCGCTCGACAAATCGAACCTGGTAACGGAAACGAAGGTGCTCAAGAAAAAAATCTCGAAGACCTACGACATCGTGGGCGAGTCGGAAACCATCCGCCGGGTGAAAGAAGCCATCGAAAAGGTAGCGCCCACCGAAGCCCGCGTGCTCATCACGGGCGCCAACGGAACGGGCAAGGAACTGGTGGCCCGGTGGCTGCACGAGAAGAGCGCGCGGGCGGGCGCCCCGCTGGTGGAAGTGAACTGCGCGGCCATTCCCAGTGAACTGATTGAAAGTGAGTTGTTCGGCCACGAAAAAGGCTCGTTCACCTCGGCGGTCAAGCAGCGCATCGGCAAATTCGAACAGGCCAGCGGCGGGACACTCTTCCTCGACGAAATCGGTGACATGAGCCTCCCGGCCCAAGCCAAGGTGTTGCGGGCCTTGCAGGAACACAAGATCACGCGGGTGGGCGGGGAAAAGGAAATCAGGGTGAACGTGCGGGTGATTGCTGCCACCAACAAGGACTTGCGGGCCGAAATCGGGGCCAACCGCTTTCGGGAAGACCTTTACCACCGCTTGGGCGTTATCCTCATCCACGTACCGCCCCTCAACAACCGCCGCGATGACATCCCCCTGCTGGTCGACCGCTTCCTGCGCGACATTGCCGAAGATTACGGTTCGGTGCCCAAGCCAATTCAGCCCCCCGCCCTCGACTACCTCCGGACGCTCGACTGGACGGGCAACATCCGCGAACTCCGCAATGTGGTGGAACGGCTGGTCATTATGAGCAGCGCGGAAATTACCGAGGAGGATGCGCAGACCTACGCCGGGGTGCGGTCGATGTGAAAGAAGGGTTGGTGGGGTTAGTGAGGCTGGTAGGATTTTCAAGGGTTTTTCAACTGGCGCGGGCATAATGCGTGCTTTGTTTTTGCAACCCTTTTCACGGCTGGTGCTGCTTACGCCGTTGCAATGCAACGACGCTGTTGACCCGCTTTTGCAACCTTTTGCACTGCTGGCGGGTCATGTAGTCAAGCCTCCAGCCACGAGCCGCCCGGCAACTTTACCTTATCTTCTTGGTGCAAGTGGCAAGTACCCTTTATGCCCTGAAGCGGAACGTCCCAAAACTCGTTAATCAATGATCCGTCACCTTCTTC
>JACMKY010000289.1 GCA_014379925.1 Cytophagales bacterium
ATTTTCACCAAACCATCCCTGGGCGACACGCGCCAGTTTTTGCAGGATGCGGGCGCCATGCTTTGCGAGGCCATCAAAGGGGCGGCTCAGGCCCGGCTGCGTCGGCGGCCGGGTACCGCACCCGGCCCCGCTTTTTTGAAAGTACCGCCCAAGTTGTCGGCCGATGCCGTCATGCCCGCCATGGTGTCGCGTAGCATGGTGGAAACCACCGAAAAAGTAGTGGCGGTAGGCGCTTCGACGGGCGGTACCGAAGCGTTGCGGGTGTTTCTGGAACAAATGCCACTCGATGCACCCGGCATTGTCATTGTGCAGCACATGCCCGAGCAATTCACCCGTTCGTTTGCCAACCGCCTCAACGAAATTTGCCGCATCACCGTCAAGGAAGCCCAGTCCGGCGATACCATCATCCGGGGGCGCGCCCTGATTGCGCCCGGCAACCAGCACATGCTCGTCAAACGAAGTGGGGCGCGGTATTACGTGGAGCTACAAGATGCCCCCCTGGTGAACCGGCACCGTCCTTCCGTGGATGTGTTGTTCCGCTCAACGGCCTGTTACGCCGGCAAGAACAGCATCGGGGTACTGATGACCGGAATGGGTGACGATGGGGCAAAAGGCTTGTTGGAAATGAAGGAAGCGGGCGCTAAAACCATTGCTCAGAACGAACAATCGTGCGTGGTGTTCGGCATGCCCAAGGAAGCCATCCGCCTCAACGCCGTCAGCAAGGTGCTACCCCTCGAACAGATTGCCGCCCACGTGTTGAGTATGACCAAAACGTAGGCGTTCGGCCCGCCCACCAACGAAGCTGGTTGCCCCTCCTCCGACTCCCCAAGCAACACCCCGGCTTTCCGCGGCGCTGCTCCCGGCCGCAAGTTGAAAAAAGTAGTGCAACGCCGTGGCCACCCGCCCAATGGTTGCGTATAAGCGGAAACACCCGTAAAAAGTAAATCCACTCCCCATTTTCAACCTACCAACCCGCTCGCAACGTTCCGTGCCACACCTGCCCTTTCTCGCCTTACTGACGGCCTGCCTGCTGACGGGCTGCCAACCGAAACAACCGAACGCGGCGGCGGAAGTGCCGGCAAATCCGAATGTAACCCAGGCCGGGCAGTGACCGGCACCCGCATCTTCTGGCTGGGATTGGCCTTGGCAAGCGCGTTGGCCAGCAGCCGGCGCGTCTTCGGTCAGACCGGCCGGGTGGTGGACCACAATCCGATTGGCTGGTACATTTACAACGGAGACCATTCGGTAAGCCGGCGGTGGGAAGTTCACACGGAATACCAGTGGCGACGGATTGGTTTCATCCGAACCTGGCAGCAATCCCTGATTCGGCTGGGCGCGGCCTACCAGGTATTGGACAAGGTGAAGGTGGCGGCCGGTTACACGCATTTCACCACCTATCCCTACGGGGAGCATCCGGTAGCCGACCAGGGCGCACCTACGCCGGAACACCGGACCCACCAGGATGTGCAACTGGCGGATACGGTCGGGCGGCTGGTACTCTCCCACCGGATTCGCCTCGAACAACGCTGGCTTGGTCAGCTGGCGGCCGATGATCCCCGCCGGGTAGCTGGCTGGGCGTTTCAGAACCGGATCCGCTACCAGCTTCAGGCCAACTTCCCGCTCGAGGGAGCGGGCATCGATGACCAGGAATTTTATTTCACCTGCTTCGACGAACTCTTCATCGGTTTCGGTAAGAACGTGGGCGACAATGTCTATAATCAGAACCGGATCCTGGGCGGCATCGGCTACCAGTTCCGCGATAACTTTCAAGTAGAGGTGGGTTACCTCAACCAGATCACCCAGCACGCCGAAGGCGATCCGGTCACCGGACGACCGGTCTTCGAAATCAACAATGGCTTTCGGGTGACTGTAAACTACGGCCTTGATTTCACCCGGCAAGCACCCAAGCGGTAAGGCGACCACCAAAAAACCCCTCCCCACCCCTGCCGGATCAATCCCACCGCCCACCGCCGGGCGAAACGCACCTGAACGTCTGAGCCATGATCAACGACCATTGATAACGGCTCAGACGTTCAGCAAACAATCGGCCTGGAAGGGCGGTTTATACCCACCGCCTACTTCCTTCTGCTATGTCCCCGGTTCCGTCCCTCCGTGAAAGCCGTCCGCTGCGGTACTTCACCTTCTTCTATTTGTACCTGATGCAGGGAATTCCCGCCGGGTTCGCCCTGACGGCCGTGGCCAACTACCTGACCGCCGAAAAGCTTAGTGCGCAAGCCGTCGGGACGTTCGTCGCCGTGGTGGGTCTGCCCTGGGCGGCGCAGTTCGTCTGGGGACCCCTCATCGACCGTTTCCAGCGCTCGGCCATCGGCGACCGCAAGCACTGGGTGCTGCTGGCGCAATTCATGGCCTTCGTAGCCTCGCTGGGCGTGTTGCTGGTAGACGACCCCTTGCAGCAAATCCCGCTTCTCTCGCTGGCTTTCTTCGTTCACAGCATTTTTGCCTCCGTTCAGGATGCCAGCGTGGACGCGCTGGCCATTTCCATCATTCCCACCCCGGAACGCGGCCGGGCCAACGCCTTCATGCGGGGCGGTATGCTGATGGGCATCTCGCTGGGAGCCGCCGGGCTCTCCTACCTGATCAATCGGAACGGGTTCTTTTACGCCGCCCTCACCCAGTCGCTGACCTTGCTGGCGCTGACCGTGCTGACCTTCTTCATCAAGGAAAAAAGGGGCGACGCGTGGTTTCCCTGGCAGACCCGGCGACCCTCCCCGCCCGACCGGGAGGATGGACCACCCGTCAGCCTTCGTTGGCTCTTCACCGAACTCTACCGGGGAATGGCGGACCGGCGGAACCTGCTCACCTTCGGGGCCATCGCGTTGGTGTATTTCTGCAACAGTGTTTTCCTGCGAACTTTCTCTTTCCACCTCATCACCAAGCTGCGCTGGACGGATACCTCGGTATCTATGCTGCAGGGTACCTGGGGTTCGGGAATTGTGATGATAGTCATCCTGAGCGGGGGCGTGTTATCGGACCGAATGGGAGCCCGGCGATTACAGAACCTCGTTATGCTGGGCCTCGGCGGTTTCCTGATCACCTTCGGCCTGCTGGCTCCGTACTGGTCCCAGCTCCCCTTTGCCACGGCCGGACTGGTTTTCTCGAGCCTGGCGGATCCCAGCTTCAGCGTGGCGGCCATGCCCGTGCTAATGGCCCTTTGCCGGAAGGGCGTGGAGGGTTCCCAGTTCACCACCTACATGGCGCTGGTGAATCTATGCGATCTGGCCGGGGCCTACGTGTCGGGACACGCGCTCGCCTGGATCTCGGCTCCCGTGCTGGTCTTCTTCTGCGGAATGGTCGTAACGGCCACCACGCTCCTGGTGGCGTTGCGTTTCCGGGAGCGGGGCTCGGTACGGTTCAGTTGGTTGAACAAGTAGTCATGCTGAGCGATGGTGAGCACAGTCGAACTACGAAGCACGGTATTCACCGGTCAGCGTCGGGTTGGCAGATCGGCCTGGTGGGGGCCACTGCGAAACCGCTGGATTTTTCGTTCGCTCAGGGTTGCCACGGGCCCTCGGACCGAAAAAAAGAGTAAAATTGGGTTTTTGCTCACCGCTCAATCCTTAACTTTTACCGAAATGAAACGTTAACTGCGCAACGGGGCAACCCGAAAGCGCTGAAACACCTTATTTTACCTACTGGCTGCCGAAGACTGGCTACTGGCTACTGGCTACTGATGTTACTGAAACTATGGAAAAGTACGAATTCCTGGCCCTGGATGCGAGCAGCGAACAGGCGCTGATGCTGGTCATTAACCCCCACGGGCGGGAAGGATGGCGCATGGTGGGCTACACGGCCATTCCAGCCGACAGCGGTACGGGCTGGCGGCACATCGCCTTCCTGCAACGGCCCGTCGTCAAGCTGGACTCGCTGGACTCCCTGATTGCGGCGGCCGCCCACCCGGAAGCCACGGAACGGGCAAACTAGAGGGGCGATCCGAACGCGGCGACGAAACTACCGTCCGATCGGGCCGTTTCTTACACCCTGGAAAAAACCAGGTTCCCATTCAGCTTTGGAAGCTGGTTATTGAAAGTACCCATCTTGTTTTAAGAAATATCGCTTTCTGCCTGTTGTTCTTTGCCCTCACGTTTGGCAGTCTCTTCGGGCAGAAATCCCCGCGGCGGCCCGGGCCGAAACCGCCCACCCGCACGGATTCCCCGCCGGCATGATCCGAATCGAAAACCTCCGGAAATCTTACGGCCGTCACCCCGCCCTGGCCGTGCCCGCCTTGTCGCTGGGACCGGGCGTTCACTGGGTGCAGGGAGCCAACGGATCCGGTAAAACCACGTTTTTCAAGATCCTGGCGGGATTGCTGCCCTTCGAAGGCGAGGTTTTCCTGGATTGGTCGGCCCTCCGTGACGACTCCCCGCCAACGGAGGGCACTCACCAACGCGCGCCACTCAGCCTGCGGACCAACCCGGTTGATTGGCGCCGGATTGTCAATTACGGGAAGCGGAGCCGCTCTACCCGGCCTTCGTCACCGGTTGGGAATTGATCCGGCTGTTTGCCGACGGCAAGCGGGCGCCCGACGGGCAGGTCAACCTCCTCCTCGGCCAGTTGGGGGCCGGGTCGTTCGTGGAGCAGACGGCGGGCACGTATTCGAGTGGCATGCGCAAGAAACTGTCGCTGGTGCTGGCCTTCGTCGGGCAGCCCGCGGTCATCCTGCTCGACGAGCCGCTGATCACCCTCGACCACGCGGCGGTGGAGGCAGTGTACCGGTTGATGGAGGATTGCCTTCCACGGGGCATTACGCTGCTGGTCTCTTCCCACCAGGCTTTTGAATCGGGCAAGCTGGATTTCACCTCCGTCCTGCGGGTGGAAGACCGCACGGTTTCCAAAGAATAAAGGAATGTCGAACTGATGAACAAGGAACTCCGAATGTCGAAGTAAAAATAGTTTTCTTACTTCGACATTCGACATTCCTTGTTCATCAGTTCGACATTCATTTTATCTCCCGGGAAGGATCCGCCACGGAAACCGTGCGGTCTTCCACCCGCAGG
>JACMKY010000290.1 GCA_014379925.1 Cytophagales bacterium
ATATGGGGAGTTCCTGCAATCGGCCGAAAAGATGGCGACCAACATCCTCGCCGACCGGCTAGCCACGCTCGAATCCCAGGGATTTGTCACCAAGCAAGTCGCCGCCGACAAGAAGTCAAAATTCACCTACCGCCTCACCGAAAAAGGACTGGATTTACTTCCCCTGCTGATGGAAATCACCCTGTGGGGAGCTAAATACAGCCCGGCGGGTGGCAACGCTACGTTACTCCAGCAATTGGCGACCGATAAGGAGGCGACCCTGACGCGCTACCGCCAATTAGTGCAGGCCTAGGAGGCCAGCTAAGGCGCAATGGGTGACAAACTGCTGCTAGCCACCCTATTGGCATGAGCCATAGGGAGGGCCGCGCCGCCCTCCCGCGTCTGACACGCTGCCGGCAACCCCTTGCGCCGAAAAGCACGGAGCAGGAATCGGGTCTGGACTACCAGGGTCGTCTTAACAGGGGTTCTTCTTGCAAACGGGCGGATTTACACGCTAAGCAATTAAGCTATTGATTTACAAGGTGCTATTGGCGGTTTAAAGTTGCTTTATCACAAAGGAAATCCTTTTTGATAAGCTTGGCACACCTTCTGGATTGCTTGGAATCGCCCTTTTTATGGGCGTTTTAGCGCCACCCTTTTTGATAAAGCGCTGCCAGAGGGCTTAGCGTGTAAATCCGCCCGATAGGAAGAAGAACCCCACACCAGCACCTGGCAATCCGCTCATTTAACTTTTGGACCAAACTTTTAACCAAGGCCAAACGTCGCCGTCGCGGGGTAGGAGGAAACGCCCATTGGCGAGCCACATCCACGGGATGGCAATTTCAAAACTCCGGCCCTGGTTCCTGTCACGGTTGTCGTTGGGCGTAGCGTCGATCGGTACGGCGGTGTTCAGCCCTTGACCATTCGCTTCATGGCTGACCCGGCAGGTTGGTGACCACGGGAGGGGGCAGTGCCTTCCGGAGAACGACCTTGTCCTCGCCCGCCTGTGTTGGCCAACTACGCCGACGCGGCGTCAAAGTGCAGGATAACGGCCGTTCTGATCAACTGTAATTTGAACTTGGCAATCCGATGAAGTTGCTCCGCTACGAAATAGTCTCCCGAAAGGACCCAAAAACCAAGACTGGTAAGCAAGGGCATTTTTGCGTCTTTTTTGACTCACATGCTTTCGTCTTCTTCGGTGTTGTCTTTCAGCCGCTGGTCGAATTGGTTGCTTTTGGGGGGAATCACCACCGCGATCTCTTGGTGAGTGAAGTGGTCAACGATGGCGTTGGTGTCATAAGCTTTGTCGGCCACTACTGCTTGGCAGTCAACGCCTTCCAGTAATGCTAGCGCTTGCCCACTGTCGGCCTCCTGCCCCGGGGTGAGTCGCACGCGCAAGGGGTTGCCCCGGGCTGCTCTCGCAGCGTTACTTCGTAAAGGCGTCGACCAGCGCGTGGATCTTGGTGGTCAGTCCGCCCTAGGCTCCTGTTCGGAGCGTTACTTCGTAAGGCTGCGTCCGAGGGCCTCAGCCGGGGGGGTGCTTTTTTTGGCCCGCTGCCTGTTGATGGGCCCGCACGATGGTGGAGTCGATCATCGTCCAGTCCAGGTCGGGCTCTTGGAGGGCTTCGAAAATGGTTTGCCAGTGGCCAGACTTAGCCCATCGGCGGAAGCGTTGGTAAATGGTGTCCCAGGGGCCATAGCGCTCGGGCAGGTCGCGCCAGGCGGCTCCGCTGCGGGCCATCCAGACGACGGCCGGTCCGCCGGTGCGGTCGATAAAGAGGCGGTTATTATTTCCGCTGCGGCCCACATCCCCCGGTTTACCTTTCAAGAGGGGTTGGATGCGGGTCCAATCGAGATCGCTGATTTCGTATCGTCGCATTGACAGGCATAGATAGATGAAAAAATTACAAAATTAATTGTCAACACGCTCTAGCTGGGTGATGGAGAAAGAAGCTGCGGACGGAAAAAATCGGCCTGTTCACCCTTGAAATAGGGAGCCCGCGACAGACCCGTTTTGGTGAAACAGACGCGGTTACGTACTCCTTCCTGGAGCATAATTGTCTTTCTGAGCAGGATTTGGAAAAAAGGCGAAGGACAGGCGGCAAGGGTTGTACAAGGTTATTTTTTGCGAAAAGCAACGATAGATAATAAATTTTGCTAAATTTAGCCTGCAACGCCCTTTCAAATTATATCAAATCAAGCTAAATTATTCGGTTACCTAATGGGTTACCTGTTGGTTTAAATTTGAATTATTTCATTGATATTAAGTGTTTTGCAAAAAGGTTAAAAGTCCCGTACAGACTACAGCAAGGCCCCTATACGTTGCGTAGAGGGGCTTTTTTGCGTGGGTGCAAGGTAAAATGTAAAGTGATTTACTAGAAAGAATCGGTTTGGCGGATGGCCGCCCCGGCGCAATGATTTACCTCTTCAATACGGTCACCGGTTACTTCAGTAAGTTTAACCTGGAGGCGGAAACTGAAGAGATGACTTCACCCAGGCTTCTCACCTTTTCTTTACAGCCGACGTGGCTTCCATCAGTACCAACAACGAGCAGCGGGATACGCACCTCAAGTCGCCGGATTTCTTTGATGCAGCCAATCACAGCCAACTCCGGTTCGTGGGTAAAAAATTCGAAAAAGGGCACTCCAATTACCAACTGCACGGCGACCTGACCATCCGGGACATCACCAGACCCGTTACCGTGCAAGTGGAATTGGGCGGAATTGTCGTGGACCCCTACGGTCGAACCAAAGCCGGTTTTACGGTAGAGGGCAAGATCAGCCGCAAGGAATGCGGCCTGATGTGGAATGCCGTAACGGAAGCTGGCAGCGTGGTAGTAAGCGACGAAATCAAGCTCCACGCAGAAGTACAACTGGTAAAACAAGCGTAAGGACTGCGTGGACCGTTCGCTGATTGCTGAGGATGGGCCAATCGTTACAACTGCAACTGCCGCCAATACCTTTTGCAATCGTTCTCTGTTTGACTTTCATAACTCCCTAAAACACGATGCGACTTAAAGTATTTAAAGCCAACGAGCGGGGCCAAAAGAACATTGGCTGGCTGCAAAGCAACTTTGTCTTTAGCTTTTCCAGCTATTGCAATCCGGAGCGCAGCGGTTTCGGCTTGTTGCGGACCTTCAATGACGACTTTGTGGCAGCGGGCAAGGGGTTCGGCCTCCACGCCCACCAAAACATGGAGATCATTTCGGTGATGCTGGCCGGTAAGATGAACCACAAAGATTCGATGGGCTACTCGGAAGTAGTGGAACAGGACTGGGTGCAGATTATGAGCGGAGGCAGCGGTCTGCGCCACGAAGAGTACAATGTGGGCCAGGAACAGGTCAACTTTCTGCAGATATGGATTGAACCCAAGTTGCAAAACATCACCCCCCGTTACCAGCGCCGGGCCTTTCCGGAAGCGCAGCGCAAAAACCAACTGACCACCATCGTGAGCAACGAAGAAGGGCAGGCCCACTGCTGGATTAACCAGAATGCGAAGCTTTCGCTGGGCTATTTTGAAGCCGGACAGCAAGCGGAATATTCGCTCAACCCACTCAATAAGTGCCTGTTTGTTTTCAACATCGCCGGCACACTAAACATCCACGAAAACGAAATCGGCCCGCGGGATGCGGTGGGTATCTGGGATACCGCCCAACTCCCCATTCAATGCACGACCGAATGCCGATTTCTGATCATAGAAACACCGATTAATCATTGATAAACCAAAAAAATGGAAGACCGGATGTTAGGGATTCACCACATCACCGCCATTGCGGGCGATGCCCAACGCAACAATGCATTTCCTGCGGGAATTGGCCCCAAAGCGGGCTTTGAAGTAGGGAAAATCGTCGCACTGGGATATTCCAATGGAGCCAACGTCGAATGTCGAAAGATGGAACCCTACTTTTTCCTTCGTAATTCGACAGTCCTTGTTGGATATTCGACATTCAACCTCTCATCAATCCACCCATCCGGCGTATTCCTGCACCGTTTCCACGAAGCACTTCACTTTCTCCGGGTCGGTATCCGGGTAAACGCCGTGGCCCAGGTTGGCAATGTGGCGGTGCGGACCGAAAGCCCGCAGCATCTGCCGCGTCTGCTGCCGGATCTGGTCGAAGGAAGCGTACAACGCGCACGGGTCGAGGTTGCCCTGCAGGGTTTTGTCGGGCCCGATCAGGGTCTTCGACTCGGCGATGTCCACGTTCCAGTCCAGCCCGATCACTTCGCACGGCAGGGCACCCATCTCCGCGCGGGCGAAGAAGGCCCCCTTCGCAAACACGGTCACGGGCGTGGCGGGGGCTTCCCGCTTGACGGCCTGGCAGAGTTGCCTCAGGTAGGGCAGCGAAAACGTCCGGTACTGGTCGGGAGAGAGAATGCCCGCCCAGGAGTCGAACACCTGCAGCAGGTCGGCGCCAGCGCTGGCCTGGGCGTTGAGGTAACCGGCCGTGCTGTCGGTGATTTTTTGCAGCAGCCGGTGCGACAACGCCGGTTCGGTGTAGAGCATTTTCTTGGCCTTGGAAAAGGTTTTGGAACCTCCCCCTTCGATCATGTAGCAAAAAATGGTGAACGGCGCCCCCGCGAAGCCGATGAGCGGCACCCGCCCGCCGAGGTCACGTTTGACGAGACGGATGGCTTCCAGCACGTAGCCCAGGTCGGTTTCTGCGTCGGCCACTTTCAGCCGGTCGATGTCTTCCGGGCTACGGACGGTCCGGGGAAAGTGCGGTCCGCGTTTTTCCACCATTTCGTAGGGCAACCCCATTGCCTCGGGAATCACCAGAATGTCGGAAAAGATGATGGCGGCGTCCACCCCCAGGAGGTCGACGGGCTGGATGGTCACTTCGGCGGCCAGTTCGGGCGTGGTGGCCAGCTCGATGAAGCCGCTCACCCGCTCCCGCACGGCCACGTACTGGGGCAGGATGCGCCCCGCCTGCCGCATCAGCCAGACGGGGGTTCGTTCCGTCTTCTCGCCCCGGGCCGCCCGGAGCAGCAGATCGTTTTTCAATTGCATGGCCGCAAAGATAGGACAAATGCGGACCGATTCGCGTTGGCGCCCGCAAACGCTGGTTGGCCACGCCCGTTCTGCTTAACCCAATCAATTTGAATGAATACCCGTAGTCATGGTGAGCGAAGCGGTCCGCCGCTGCGGTCGAACCACCGTATTCAGCCAATGAAGGATTCCCGCCGTTGGGGGTTGCGCGGTTGCGCGAGTAGAAGCAAACTTGTTTCTCTCGAAAGTTTTTTCCATTTTCACCAATCATTCAACATCGTTCATCCCCAACCATGAAAGACGCCCCCAACCCGGCCCAACCAACGCCTCTGCCGCATTCCCCGAGCAACTCCCCGCGCAACTCCCGCCGGTCCTTCCTGAGAAAGCTGGGCGCCTCGGCCGCCGTGGCCGCGGCCGTGCCGAGTGCGCTGGCCTCGGCCCGTACGCACGCCGAATACCTGCCACTGGTGAAAAAGCAGCCATTTGCCGCCAACGACCGCATCCGGATCGCCCTCATCGGCACGGGCGGCATGGGCATCGGCGACGCCCAAACCGCCCTGATGGTGGAAGGCGTGGAGATTGTGGCCGCCTGCGATCTCTACGACGGCCGCCTGACCCGCGCCAAGGAACTCTGGGGCAAGGACCTGTTCACCACCAAGGATTACCGCCAGATTCTGGAACGCCCCGACGTGGACGCGGTCATCAACGCCACCACCGACCACTGGCACGAGAAAATCTCCACCGATGCGCTGCGGAAGGGTAAACACGTGTACTGCGAGAAGCCGATGGTGCAGAAAGTGGACGAGGGCCACCAGCTGATCAAGGTGCAGAAGGAAACCGGCAAAACCTTCCAGGTGGGCAGCCAGTTCGTGAGTTCCATCATCCACGCCAAGGCCAAGGAACTGATCAAGGCCGGCGACATCGGCGAAATCAACTTCGCCGAAGCCCAGTTCGACCGCCACAACGCGATGGGGGCCTGGCAGTACTCGATCCCGCTCGACGCCTCCCCGCAAACCGTGGACTGGGATACCTACCTGGGTAACGCCCCCAAACGCCCCTGGGATCCGTTGCGCTTTTTCCGCTGGCGCAACTACCAGGACTACGGCACGGGCGTGTCGGGCGACTTGTACGTGCACCTGCTTTCGATGCTCCACTTCGTGACCGACTCCAAGGGTCCCAACCGCGTGATGGCCACCGGCGGCCTGCGCCACTGGAAGGACGGCCGCGACGTGCCCGATCTCCACCTGGGCCTGTTCGACTACCCCAAAACCGACGCCCACCCCGAATTCAACCTGGCCCTGCGCGCCAACTTCGTCAGCGGCGGCACGGCCAACTACCAATTCCGCATCGTGGGTTCGGAAGGCGACGTGACCATCGGTTGGGACAGCCTGACCGTGCGGCGCACGCCCTTCGCCAAAGCCCCCGGCCTCTCGATTGATTCCTTTCCGCTGGCGATGCAGGAGGCCTACAAGCAGGAGTACTACCTCAAATACCCGGTACGTCCGACGATGGAAGGCCCCACGGAATTCGTCTACAAAACGCCCAAGGACTACAAGGGCGACCGCTACGAACACTTCGTCAACTTTTTCGATTCGGTGCGAAACGGCAAGCCTTCGGTGGAAGACGCCACGTTCGGTCTCCGCGCCTGCGGCCCCACCCAGGCCGGAAACCTGAGCTACTTCGGCAGGAAAATCGTGGGCTGGGATCCGGAAAAGATGCGGATCGCCGAGAAGGCGTGAGCGTGTTAATGGCGAATGATTAATGGCGAATGATTGATCAGTTAGATTGCCTTCACCGAATCGGGTAGATGAGCTTTGCGTCATTCGTCATTCATCA
>JACMKY010000291.1 GCA_014379925.1 Cytophagales bacterium
CGCACGAATTCGCGCAGTTGAATCATCACCAGGTTGACGAAGGGGTTGTTCATTGATAATGATTAATGACGAATGGTGGATGACTAACGGTGAATGATAATAACTGTTTGGACGGGTTTTTTCGTTGCGGACGGCAAAGATAGTCTTCTATCCAGCCAGTCAATTACCTTCCGTTAAGGCCGAGAACATTAGTCATTCACCATCAATCATTCACCATTAATTCTCATCCAATCGTCTTCCCGTCAGGGCCACGAACAGGTCGTCGAGGGTTTTCTTGCGGCATTCAAACTCCCGGATCTGGGCGCCTTCGGCCCGGAGGATGGCCAGCAGCGGCGGCAGGGATTCGGTGATGCTGGCCACCGTGAGGCGGCCCCGGACGCCGGGTTGCGGCCATTCCACCGCCATCAGTCCCGTCAGGTCCGCCAGCGAAGCCGGGCGGAGCGGCTGGTCGAGTTCAAATTCAATGAGTTCTCCGGCCGAAAAAGTGTCCAGCAACGCGTGGAGGGTACCGTCGGCCAGGATGCGGCCGCGGTCCATGATCACGATGCGGTCGCAGAGGGTGGCGGCTTCCTCCATGTAGTGCGTGGTGAGAATCATGGTTGTGCGGCCGTTCTTTTTCAGTTCCATCAGGATGTCCCAGATTTCACGGCGGGCGTTGGGGTCGAGGCCGGTGGTCGGTTCGTCGAGCAGCAGCACTTCGGGGTAGTTGAGCAACGCCACGCCCAGCGCCAGTTTCTGACGCTGTCCGCCCGAAAGGTTCACCACGAACGCCCCTTTCTTTTCGCGCAGGTTCACCCGGTCCAGGATTTCGGCGGTGCGGTCCTTGCCCAGCCGGTAGAAGCTGCCGAACAGGTCGAGCGTTTCCGAGACGGTCATTTTGTCGATGAACTTGGTTTCCTGGAGCGAAAGGCCCATCATCGCCCGGAGCTGGCCCGCGTGGTGCCGCCAGTTTTTGCCCGCAATGGTGATGGTGCCGGTGTCGGGTGTTTGCAGGCCTTCGATCATTTCTACCAGCGTGGTCTTGCCCGCCCCGTTGGGACCCAGCAACGCCACGTATTGGGTAGCTGGAATGGTGAGGCTTACGTTGTTTACCGCCTGGAATTCTTTGAACGATTTGGAAAGGGATTGGATGGTAATCAAAAGGACGGAGGGATTTGCCAACGCGAAGGTAGAAATTTCGGTTTTAGCACTCCCCCGCAGAGAAAAATCTTTTTGAAGACAATTTTTTGTTGATCCTTGCTTGTATTATAAAATATGTTTAAGTAGCGCTGGCAATCATTTGCGCATCAGACACGAATACGCACTGTATTCATTAACTACGACGATACCCTTCCATTGCGCAAGCGCCACCCCTGCCTACTTGGGTGAATTACCGCTACATTGCCTCGCTGGAATAAATGCTGGTGATAACGAACCTCTTTCCAAACAAACCCGGACTCCTGCCCGATGCGCCATTTTTACCGCTTACTCACCGTTACGCTGCTGGTCAACCTGGCGGCAGCCCACGCCCAGAACCTGCCCTCACCCAAGGAGCACTTTGGGTTCAACATCGGTGACGATTACCAACTGGCAACGTACCCGCAAACCGAAGCGTATTTCAAGAAACTGGCCGCGGCCTCCGACCGCGTCAAGCTGGTCGACATCGGGCCTACCGAGGAAGGGCGTCGGCAATACATGCTGATCGTTTCGTCGCCGGAGAACCTCGGTAAACTGGGTCGTTACCAGGAAATTTCCCGGCAGCTCGCCCGCGCCGAAAACCTCACTGACGAGCAGGCGCGCGCGCTGGCCGGCGAAGGCAAGGCGGTGGTCTGGATTGACGGTGGTTTGCACGCAACCGAGACCGTCGGGACGATGCAACTCATTGAAACCATCTGGCAGTTGGTGAGCCGCAAAGATCCCGAAACCCGGCGGATTCTGGATGAGGACGTTATTCTGCTCACGCACGCCAACCCCGACGGGCAGGACATCGTGAGCAACTGGTACATGCGCGAGCCAAAACCCGAAAAACGGTCGCTCGACAACCTGCCCCGGTTATACCAGAAATACATCGGTCACGACAACAACCGCGATTTTTTCATCATGAACATGAAGGAAACGCAAAACATTGGCCGTCAGCTATTTGTTGAATGGATTCCGCAGATTATGTACAACCACCACCAGCGCGGTCCGGCGGGGTCGGTGCTGGCGGGTCCTCCGTACCGCGATCCGTTCAATTACGTCTTTGATCCGCTGATGGTAACCGGCATCGATGCCCTCGGTGCCGCGATGATCAACCGGCTGAATGCCGAAAACAAACCCGGCTTTACCCGCCTGAGCGGTTCGGTTTTTTCGACCTGGTACAACGGTGGCTTGCGTACCACCACCCACTTTCACAACATGATCGGTCTGCTGACGGAAATCATCGGCGGCCCGACTCCGGAAGACGTACCGCTCGTTCCGAAACGGCTCATTCCCAACGGGGCCACGCCGTTTCCGGTGCTCCCGCAAAAGTGGCATTTCCGGCAATCCATCGACTATTCGGTGTCGCTCAACTACGCGGTGCTGAACTACGCAGCCCGCTACCGGGACGAGGTTTTGTTCAACATGTACCGCATGGGTAAGAATTCCATCGAACGCGGGAGCCGGGACTACTGGGCCCTTTCTCCCAAACGGATCGACGCCATCGATGAAGCTTACAAGAACGATCCCAAAAAGGTTGTTTCACCCACCAACGCGGCGCTGGCGCAGTACGGCATGGTTCCCCGGGGGGGTGGCGTACCCCTCAAATATTACGATACCATCATGAAAGCGCCGGTCCTGCGCGACCCGCGGGGGTTTATTATCCCGGTCGATCAGCCCGACTTTGCCACGGCGGTTAAATTCGTCAATGCCCTGGTCAGAGCCGGGATCCAGGTTCAGCAGGCAACGACCGACTTCACCGTCGCGGGCAAGCAGTATCCGGCTGGTTCCTACGTGGTTAAAACGGATCAGGCGTTTCGGCCCCACGTGCTGGATATGTTCGAGCCGCAGGACCACCCCAACGATTTCCAGTACCCGGGTGGCCCTCCCGTTCGTCCTTACGATGCGGCCGGCTGGACCCTGGCTTACCTGATGAATGTTCAGTTCGACCGGGTCCTGGACCGCTTCGATGGTCCCTTCCGGAAGTTACCTTACGGGGAGTTGCAGTCGCCCGAAGGCCACGTGACGGGCACCCCAAGCGGCGGCTACGTGTTGAGCGCCCGGGTCAATAACGCGTTCATTGCCGTAAACGACCTGCTTGCATCGGGGGTTGAGGTGTATCGTTTGCCAAATGGAATGGGTAGTAAATCTTCGGTCGAGTCGGGTGCGTTTTTTGTTCCGGCTTCCGCGAAGGCAAAAGCGTTGCTGGACAAATCGGCCAAAAGCCTGGGCCTGGAAGTGACCGGCATTACCAAACGGCCCACCGCGTCGATGAGCAAAGTGACCCCGCTGCGGATTGCTTTGTGGGACACCTACGGCGGGTCGATGCAGTCGGGCTGGGTTCGCTGGCTGATGGAGCAGTATCATTTTCCGATGAAGGTGGTTTATCCGTCCGACATCGACGCGGGTGACTTGCGGAAGAAGTACGACGTAATTGTTTTCGTTACCCGCGCGATTCCGCCCGTTGGCGGCAAGGAGGAGGATATTTTCAGCCTGCTCAGAACCGAAGCCAAGCCCGAAACCACCCCCGCTGAATACCGGCCGCAGCTGGGCAAAATTACCGCGGACAAGTCGGTTCCCCAGTTGAAGTCGTTTTTGGAATCGGGTGGCACGGTAGTGACCATTGGTACCAGCACCAACCTGGCTTATCATTTAAAGCTGCCCGTCAGGAACGCACTCACCGAAATGACCAGCACCGGACAGGAAAAGCCCCTGCCGGGTGAAAAGTACTACATTCCCGGTAGCGTATTGCGGGTAAACCTGGATTCCACTCAGCAGGCAACCTGGGGCATGTCCACCCACAGTGACGTTTATTTTGATGCCAGTCCGGTATTCAGGCTGGCTCCGGAAGCCATCGCCAAGGGGGCGGTTACGCCACTGGCCTGGTTTGCTACCAGTAAACCGTTGCGTAGCGGCTGGGCCTGGGGACAGGCGTATTTGCAGGATGGCGTGGCCGCGTTTGTTGCTCCGGTTGGATCGGGTAAGTTTTACGCATTCGGGCCGGAGATTACCTTCCGGGCGCAGGCGCAGGGAACGTTTAAGCTCCTGTTCAATCAATTGTACTCGACCGGTAAAACGGAACCGCAGAGCGTTGATTCGGTGGGCAAGGAGTAACGGGGGCACCCATCAGACAGCCGTTTCTCCTTCCAACGCAACGAGATTTCGTAGTCTGAATTTATGATCGATCAATTCATGCGCCTGGCCATTGAAGAAGCCCGCCAGGGGTGGCAGGAGGGCGGCATCCCCATCGGCTCGGTGCTGGTGCGGGAGGGCAAGGTCGTCGCCAAGGGCCGCAACAAGCGGGTGCAGGAAAACAACCCCATCCTGCACGGCGAGATGGACTGTCTCCACAACGCCGGGCGCGTCGGTAGCTACCGCAACACCATCCTGTATTCCACCCTGATGCCCTGTTACATGTGCGCGGGCACGGTGGTGCAGTTCAAGATTCCGATGGTGGTGGTGGGCGAATCGCGGACCTTCAACGGAGCCCGCCAATTGATGGAGGCCCACGGCGTGAACGTAATCGACCTGGACCTGGCGGAATGCGTGGCGATGATGGAGGCGTTTATCCGCGAGAAGCCGGAATTGTGGAACGAAGACATCATGGAACTGTAGCGCCCAACGGCACCGGCACAGGTTCTGGCGAAGTTTCGGGCGGGTTCAGAACGGTTACCCCTTCAGCAAAATGGTTTCCAGCCTCTTTATCCGTTCTTCGTGTTCATCGATCTTTTCCAGCCGGGAAATCCGCCCGGACCCGTCGGGCTTCTGTCCGCTCGAAATAGCCGAGGATGGCGTTGGAGAAGTATTCAAAACCCTGCCTGGACACGGTGTTTTGAGCCAACTGATTCACCGTTTCGGCGGGATTGCCCGTTGTTTCGGCAAGATTGCCCACCGTTTCTAGGAGACTACCCATCGTTTCGGCGAGATTGCCCGCCGTTTCTAAGAGACTACCCATCGTTTCGGCGAGGTTGCTCACCGTTTCGGTGAGATTGCCCACGGTTTGCGAAAGGTTTTGCAGTGTTTCCTTGGTTTGATCCTGGCGGCGGATCATCTCCGCCATTAGTTCTTCCAATTGGCCAAGGCGTTTTCTGTCATCCATCGTGAACAGGGGTTGAAAAGGGAAGTGCGCAAACACCACTGCGCCGGTCACCAGCCCGGATACTGCGGGCGGTATCCGAAACCGTTCGTCCCGAAACGGGAGCTGCCGAAGGAATTGTACGGGGAATAACCGTCCGAAAACCGGGCGCCTACCCCGAAGGAAAAGTGTTCGCTTACCTTGTACTCCGCCAATACCGACATGCCCTTGCGGTTGAAATCAAGCGACTTGCCCGCGGGCTGGCCCCAACGACTGGTCTCGTAAAACGAAGTGCCGGTAATGCGCAACCGCTCGGTGGCCTGGTACTGGCCCTGCGCGAAGAGGTACACCTGCTGGCTGGACGGGGAGGGGGCGTACCGGGCGTCGCCGGTGGGGAAGCCGTAACGCCCGTTGACCAGCGTAGTGCCGGCGCTAAACGTCCAGCGGGGACTCACGCGGTAGCTCAGGTAAGGCGATACGAACGTTTGCAAGCCCGTCCCGCCCCGGAAACTGGTGAAACTGGTACCGAGTTCCATCCCGAAACGCACTCTTTTTGCCGAAACGGGCGCAAGGGAGTCGGATGGGGCACGGCGGGTGTACAAGGCGTCGGCAACGGAATTTTGCGCGAAGACGGGCAGCCCGACGAACGTCATCAAGGGCAGCAGAAGCGCGCGTAGTAGGGAGGTAGCAGCCATGGATGAAGTGATTTCTCGTAAATTACGCAACCCAATCGAAATTACCAACGCGGGAAAAAAACGGTCGTTCAACCCCGGAAGCCGCGGATCCCGGAATATCCTTCCTGCGAGAACCCAACCCGACCGAAAGCGTTGCTCCCATCGAAAACCCCGTTCAACCCAACCACCTTTCCCATGTTACCGACTCCCCCCAAAACGTCACTCCGACTGCTCAACGCGCTGGGCTTCATCGGTACGCTGGCCGTCAATGCCCTGGCCAATGCGCTGCCCATCAACGGCAAGACCACCGGCGAAATATCCGACCAGTATCCCAACCTGTTCACCCCGGCCGGCCTGACCTTTTCCGTCTGGGGCCTTATCTACCTGCTGTTGACTGCCTTCTGCGTTTACCAGGCCAAAGACCGGTTGGGCGCTAAAAAAGAGGTCCTTCCGTTCGTCTCCAGCATCGGGTATTTTTTCCTGGTTTCCTGCGGGGCCAATGCGGCTTGGATCCTCGCCTGGCACTACGAGCAGGTTGCCCTTTCACTGGTTTTGATGCTGGTCCTTTTTACCTCGCTGTTGGGCATCTATTTGCGGTTAGACGTGGGCCGGAGGGCGGTGTCGTGGCCGGAAAAATTCTTCGTTCACGTTCCCTTCAGCGTCTACCTGGCCTGGATCACGGTGGCGACCATTGCCAATGCCACGGCTTGGCTGGTGGACCGGGGCTGGCGCGGGGGAGCGTCCGAAGCGGTTTGGGCAATGGGGATGGTGGGGGTAGCGGCGTTGATCACCCTCTTTCTGCTCTTCCAGCGACGGGACGTGTTTTACGGCTTGGTCGTTCTCTGGGCACTGGCCGGCATCCTCACCAAACGGCTGGACGCGAGCGGACAAATGGTTACCAACCTGGTGGCGGTAACGGGGGCATGCTTTCTGCTGGTAGGTATTGCCACGGTACTGACGGCTTTCCGGCGGGTAGAAAAAGTCCGCACCGTGGCGTAACGTTGTCCGTACCGCAACTTTCGGGTCGCGGCTGGCAGCGATAGCCAGATTCGGGGAGGCCAGGGATTTATAAAACCGCCCCGCTGGTTGGTCCGGCGGGGCGGTTTTATGGGCGGCAAAATCGATTCGACTGCCTGCTTTTTTCGTTGTCCAACCACCTTCATTTCCCGATGGACAGCAATTCCATCTCGAAGATCAGGGCGCTGTTGGGAGCAATGATGGGTGGGGAACCCCTTTCACCGTAGGCCAGTTCGGACGGAACGAACAGTTTCCACTTCGCGCCTACCTTCATGAGTTGCAGGGCTTCCGTCCACCCGGGAACGACTTCGCTCACCCCGATGGCCAGGGGCTGGTTGCGGTCGTAGGAGCTGTCGAACACGGTGCCGTCCACCAGGGTACCCCGGTAGTGAGCGGTGACCTTGTCGGTGGCTTTGGGCATGGCCCCCGTGCCTTCTTTCAGCACCTGGTACTGCAAGCCGCTGGGCAGCGTCACCACGCCGGGCTTGGTTTTGTTTTCAGACAAAAATTTCAGGCCTACCTGCTTGGCCGCTTCGGCTTTCTTGGCTTGCAGGTTCTGAAAATAACCGCTTAGCAATTGGTTGGCTTGTTCGGGAGTGATGAAGAGCGAGTCGGATTGGTTGACGCCGCGCAGCGCCGTTGCCAGTGCCTCCACGTTGACCGAATCCAGCCCCTGCGCTTTCAGACTCTGTCCGATGCTCACGCCGATGCAGTAACTAACGGTATCGTTTTCGTTGCGGAGCGCAAACTTCGGTTTGGGAGGCTCCACCGGGACGGTGGCCACCACGGGTTTCTGGGTCTGACAGGCGGTCAGCAAACTGACCAGGGCCACCGTCAAGGCAGCCATCGAATGAAATTTCATGGGCGTGGGTTGGACGAAGTGCGAAAATACGGTTTATCCCCCAAACTTCCCAGGTTTCCCGGCCGGGATTGCCCGCTACGATTGGGCCACCGACCAAAGCAGGACCGCTGATCACGCTGATTCAGGTGATTGGATGAAAGATTGCCCCTACGGTTAATCAGCCGAACAACGTAAATCGGAAGAATGCAGTGATCGCACCGCAGTGGCCGCGCCCTGAGTGAGACCAGGTCATTCAATGAGCGCATCAATTCCGCAGCCGGTCCAGGTGTTGGTTGAGCATCGCTTCGTAACGACCCGCTTCCGGACGCCGGTGGTCCCGGAGCGCCACCGCCACGTCGTGAAGAATGCCCAGGTTGTTTTGGATTTCCCGTCCGTTGCTGGCCCCGGAGGTCGGGTAATACCGCAGGTTTTCATCCGCCCGTCCGGCCATCACCCGGGCGATTTCCAACGCCCGGTTCGCTTCCCCCACTTCCAGCAGCGGCCCGATCAGGGCGGAGTCGGCGCGGTCGTAAGCGATGCTGCGGTCGGGCATCACCGTCAGGCAGCGTTGCATCACTGCGCGGGCGCGCGCTTGCTGGCCCTCCCGAATCAACTGCTCGGCCAGCTGACCGAACCGCAACCGGTTCATGAAAACGAAACGGCGGCGGGTGTCATCGTCGTGGTACACGTCGGGATTGTCCAACCCTCGCCAGGAACTCCGCTGCATCAGGTTGCGGTACATGACCGCCGAGTTGACGTAGCCCTGCGCCGCACCCGGCACCCGCACCGGCAACAAACGGCACACCGGGCCTTCTTCCTGGGTAAATTCGGCCAGGTTGTACTTGGCCGCGTTCAGCACGCTGGCAAAATAAAGGGGGCGCTTCCACTGGTTGGTCGCCAGGATGTCCAGGAAAATCAGGTCGTCCTTGAACAGATCCGTCTTGTTGAGCGTAAATTCCATCGTGTCCGTCAACAAACCCGCCAACGCCGGGGCCACGATGCCCTGCCGGCGCACCGCCTCGGCGTCCACGGGCAGCACCAGCTTGGCGGAGGGCAGCACATTGATCGTCCCCCCGTCCTGCAAGGCCATTTTCAGGGCCGGGCTGTCTTCGCGGATGAGTTTCAGGTACTCCGGCAGGCGGATGCCTTCCTTCAGGGCCGGATTCTCGGCGAAGGCGATCTGGTTGTTGGTACCGGTCCGGAAGTTTTTGAAATCCAGTGAAATGGGCAATGGCTCGGACTGGTACACTTTCCGCTTCATCTGTTCGGCGTACCAATCGAAGTTCAGGTAGCCGCTGATCACCACCCGTACGTCGGTGCGGAAGCCCTCCACCTCCTGCGCGTACCAGAGCGGAAAGGTGTCGTTGTCGCCGTTGGTGAACAGGATGGCGTTGGGCGCGCAGGCACCCAGCATGTTCCGGGCCGTGTCCACCGCCACGTAGCGGCCCGAGCGGTCGTGGTCGTCCCAGCCCTGGTCGGCCATCCAACCCGGCACGAACAGGCAAACCACCCAGGCAACCGCGTTGCCCACCCGTTGGTTGCGGATCAGGGACTGCAACCCGGCCGCCAGCGCCATCACGCCCAGCCCAATCCAGATGGCGAAGGCGTAGTACGATCCCGCGTAGATGTAGTCGCGTTCGCGCGGCTCGACGGGCGGCGTGTTCAGGTAGAGCACCAGGGCCGCACCCATCATGAAAAACAGCAGCACAGTGAACAGGAACCCCGGTCGGTGGCGCCGGTACTGGAACACCAGCCCAATTATTCCCAGCAGCAGGGGCAGCATGAAGTAGTTGTTGCGCCCCGGATTTTCGGCCACCTGCCGGGGCAAAACCCGTCCCGTATCCAGGGAAGCCAGCCAGCCGGCGCCCTCCGCGTCGCTTTCCCGGCCGGCAAAATTCCACATGAAATACCGCCCGTACATGTGCCCCAACTGGTGGCCGAACAGGAAGCGGAGGTTGTCGGCCATGGTGGGTTTTTTGCCCTCGGGCAGGCCCAGAATCTGGCGGTAGGCGTCGGGATTGCCCCGGTCCTGGCTGTAGATGCGGGGCAGCAGGGTCAGGTGCCGGGGATCGTAGTGGATCGTCCGGTCGTAATCGGCCACCTCGTAGGCATCCTTGCCCTTGACGTAGATCGGCGC
>JACMKY010000292.1 GCA_014379925.1 Cytophagales bacterium
GGAACTGGGTGGCAAATCGCCCAACATCTTCTTTCCCAGCGTGATGGACGCCGATGATGCGTTTCTGGACAAGTGCGTGGAAGGGGCCGTGATGTTTGCGCTCAACCAGGGCGAGGTGTGCACGTGTCCGTCGCGGATTCTGGTGCACGAATCCATTTTCGAACCGTTTATGGAGCGCGTGGTCGCCCGCACCGAGCAGATCAAACTGGGCAATCCGCTCGACATGGAAACGATGATGGGAGCCCAGGCTTCCAACGACCAGTACGAGAAAGTGCTTTCCTACCTGGAAATCGGCAAGGCGGAAGGCGCGGAAGTAATGACGGGGGGCGAACCGTTTCACCAGAACAGCGGGCTGGAAAACGGCTACTACATCCGACCCACCATTTTCCGGGGCCACAACAAGATGCGGATTTTTCAGGAAGAAATCTTCGGTCCGGTGGTGTCGGTGACCACGTTCAAAACGACGGAGGAAGCCATTGAAATCGCCAACGACACGATGTACGGCCTGGGGGCGGGCGTGTGGACGCGCGATGCCCACGAATTGTTCCAGGTGCCGCGCGCCATTCAGTCGGGCCGGGTGTGGGTCAACTGCTACCACCAGTATCCCGCCCACGCGCCGTTCGGCGGCTACAAGAAGTCGGGGTTCGGCCGTGAGAACCACAAGATGATGCTCAACCACTACCGCCTCAACAAGAACATGCTGATCTCCTACGATCAGAACAAAGTGGGCTTCTTTTGAAAGAGGTTGAAAAAGTTAAAGGTTGCAGGTTACGGTTGTTCGACTCAACCTGCAACCTGCAACCTGTAACCTTTAACTTGCAACCAATCCTTCCCTCTCCGTGGAAAAAGCAAAACGAGTGCTGGTGACCGAACCGGCGTGCGCGGTGATCGACCAGTTGCGGGCGGAAAACGGGCCGCTGATGTTCCACCAGAGTGGCGGGTGTTGCGACGGCTCCGCGCCGATGTGTTACCCCGCCGGGGAGTTCCGGGTGGGCGGCAGCGACGTGTGGCTGGGCAATATCCACGGGTGCGATTTTTTCATGAACGCCGACCAGTTCGCCTATTGGCAGCACACCCAGCTCACCATCGACGTCACCAAGGGCCGGGGCGCCAGCTTCTCGCTGGAGATTCCGTTGGGCATCCGCTTCCTGACCCGCTCCAAGCTATTCACCGACGAGGAACGGGCCAACCTGGAACCGGTCTTTACCGGGGAGGACTATCCCCGCGTCTCCCCAACCGCGTGAAGAGGCCGTAGCGCGGCATTCACGCCGTAGAATACGGGAATTTTACTGCAACACTTGGCCCATCCACCAGCGGGCAGACGCCGACTAAGTTGACAACGTCAAGTCTAGGTTCGCTTCACTACCCGTTTTTAACCCGATCAGCAACCGTTCAATACCCCTTGAGCCCTGGCATTGAGTAGCGAGGCTACTTTTCATTCATTGGCTGAAGTCCTCGTATCAGTTCAAGTGACTTTGCTAGGTCCAAGTCGCGGTGTTCGGCAACGGCCTGTGGCGCGTACGTAACCGGGTAGTCGGGCATAAGGCCGTAACCATCGACGGGATTGCGAGATGCAGAAACGAGTCGCATCCAGGGAAACTGTATAACCAGGTTTGAATTCGGCAGGGTCAGTTTATTGTTGGTTCCACCCCCGCACCCCAGTTCGGTGCCGCCCGTTTCCCGACCGATGAAGACGGCGCTTTGGCACCAGGTTTTCAAGGCAGCGGCGAAGTTGGAACCGTTGGAGAATGTACCCCCATCAATGAGTGTATAGACGTTTCCCCGAAACCGATACCGATTAGCAACGGGTTGATAGCCGGTTACTTGCCCCATCGCTGGGCTGAAATTAAACTCGTACCATACGCCCACCCTACGGCTCGGTCCAAACGTACCAAAATAGCTTTGGGTCCGGTCAGGATCAAAGTGGACGGCAAAGCGGTTTTTGCCCGGATCGGCGACTTTGGCGACAACTTTTTGCAACAGCACGTAACTAGAATCGGCCAGGTACGACAACAACTTGTTGATAATACGAACGTCCCCGCCGTGGTTGCGCCGAATGTCCAGTATGAGATTTTTAGTCTTTTTCTGTTCAATCTGCCCGAACGCCTGTTCGTAGAACTCCTCGTCGCCGTATTCAAGCCCATTCACCGTGAGCATAGCCGTAACGGAATCCGGCATAAACCGCAGATTAAGGTAGCTCCGCTTGCGCGCCTCTTCTTGCTGCTTGGCCAACTTTTCTGTCTCGGCGGGCGTGAGTTTGGGTGTGGATTTTGGCAATTCGACCGGCTTGGTCCTGGCCGACACAGTCACTGTACGCAGAACCCCACCGGGGTCTTGGACTTGGAGGGTATACGGTCCTTTCCAGCCGTAAACTGCC
>JACMKY010000293.1 GCA_014379925.1 Cytophagales bacterium
ACGGTAGGAGGCCAGGAAAGCGGTTTTGCCAGCGGACGCTTCTGAGCGGCGTCCGGACTGCGTTGGTGTACGTGCTCCTTCCCAGGCAGTTGTCACGAAAGTATATACTTTTCGTGATATCTGTCCGGATTTTTTATCCGGCGGGCAGTGACGCCGGAATGGCACCAAACCGGTCGGAACCCGCTCTCAACGTACCGAGTGCATCCGGATTGGCCTCGGCCGGGCGCAAACCCTCACCCCGCCGGCCAGGTAAAGGCGAAGGTGGCTCCCCGGCCCCCGGATTCGACCCACACCCGGCCGCCCTTTTCTTCGGTGATGCGCTTGATAATGGCCAGCCCGACGCCGGTGCTGTCGCGGTTGGCCGGCTGGTTGATGGAATAAAACAGTTTGAAGACCTTTTCCTGGTACTGGAGCAGGATGCCCGGTCCGTCGTCGGTTACGGCGAATCGGAAGAATTCCCCTTCGCGCCGGCAGGAGACCACAATCCTTCCCGCGGGCTGGTCGTGGTATTTGATGGCGTTGACGATCAGGTTGGCGAAGATCTGCTGCAGGTAGATGGCTTCCGTTTCCAGCGTGGGCAACTTCTCCGGCACCTGGACGACGAACCCGGCCGGGACGGTCAACGAACTGATCACTTCCCGCAACAGCGCCCCTACGTCCACCGTCGTCTTTTCCAACCCTTCCCGGCCCGATCTGGCGTAGGAGAGAATGGCGGTGATCAAGCCGTCCAGGCGCGCGATCTGCTGTTTGAGCATGGTCAGTTTGATCCGGGCCCCTTCGTCGTCGGCCCGGAGGTCTTTCTCGAGCAGCGTGCTCAGCCCTTCCATGTTGCGCAGAGGGGCCTTCAGGTCGTGCGAAACGGTGTAGGCGAAATCCTCGAGTTCGGCGTTCATCTTGCGCAACTGCCGGTTGCTTTCCTCCCGTTCGGCCAGCAGCCGCGCCACTTCGCGGCCGGACCCCTCCAGGTCATGGTTGAGGAGTTGGATCTCTTCCAACTGAACTTCCGCCCGGATGTTCTGCAGGCGCAGGGTTTCCAACACATCCAATAGCTGCGTGTTCTGTCGTTTGAGTTCCTCGTAGGGCGACACGTTCACTTCCCGGGAGAAGTATTCCGTCCAACCCTGTACGATGGCCGAATTAATGAGCGGTCGGCGCAGGGGCAGTCTTTTCCGCAGGTACACCTTCGTGCCTTGCTGGCCATCGGTCTGGATCCGGAAGGTATCCACCAGTTTCCGGGAATTGAGCAGGCCGTTGCCCTTGCCCGGGGCCGGCGCTTCCCGGCGGGCCAGCCATTCCGCCAGGTTGGGAATGCCCTGGCCCCGGTCGACTACCAACGCTTCCAGACAAAGGCTGTCTTCCTCCACGAGGCTGAAGGTGATGTTTCCGGTGCCGGCGTGTTCCAGTACGTTGCGGCAGATCTCGGATACGGCGGTGGCAAACTTGGTCTGGGATGGCACGGGCAGTCCCGTCAGCTCCGACAATTGGCGGGCCCGCTTGTAGGCCACTACGATGTCCAGCTCGTTGGACAGGTTCAACCGGACAATGTTCGGATAGACGTTCTTCTCGTTCTTCTCCATGGATTGCCTATTGGTTGCGTTTGCCGACCACCACCAGCACGTCGTCGGTTTTCCGGGTGTGGTCCTTGTAGAGCACGCCCGCAATCACGCTGGGGTCGTGCCGCGGCAGGCCGGGATACTTCCGAAGGTCCCACTTCGTCTTCAGCCCGTCGGAATGCACGACCAGCACGGCAGATTCGTTCCACGGCGAAGGATGGTCGGTCAGGGGGTTGGGCAGGCTGTAGCCCAGCGTCCCGTGGTAGGAAATCAGGTGGGCGGCTCCGTCGGGGAAGAACAAACGCCCCGCCACGTTGCCCACCCCGCAGTGCACCAGCCGATTTTCGGCCGGCGACAGCACCGCCACCATCCCCACCGCGCCCCGGGTCGGCCGGAGAGAGTCGTGGAGGATGCGCAGCACCCCGGCGGGTGGCCCGCCCGCTTCGCGGGTGAACACCCGGATGGCTTCGCTGGCGGCCAGGTGGGCCTCGGGTCCGTGTCCCAGGCCGTCGACCACCAGCAGGGCGCGGCGCTCGGGCGGCCCGGTCAGGGCCCACCCGTCGCCGCTCACCGACTCGCCCGCCAGGGGCACCATGATTGCCCGGAAGGAACCGCTCCGGGGAGATTTCGGCGCCCGCCCACCCCGGTAGAGGCGCGACAGGATCACGGTGCCCAGGTCCGGTCCGGAGTAGAGGTCGAACTCGTCCGACAGGCGGCGGATGGCGCCCAGTCCCTCGCCCATCGAGCCGGCGGTGGATACCCCGTCCTCCATCATCCGGTTCGGGTCGCGCATGCCGGCCCCGTTGTCCAACGACAGGATTTCGATGCCGGCGGTTTCGTCTTCCGCCAGGGGCTTGGCCAGCAGTTCGCCTCCCTGCGGGGTGTGCTTGATGAGGTTAGAAGCCAGTTCGGAGACGACGATGGCCACCTTGCCCACTTCCGCCGGCGTGAGTCCGCACTCCTCCGCCAGCCGGGTGATCCCTTGCTTGGCCAGGTTCAGGTAACTGCGGTTGGCCACGGGAAAGCGGTGGTGGGGGGAGTTAGCCATTTTTCCAGCGGGTGATCGTCACGGTGGTCCCTTTTCCGACTTCGCTTTGGATGCTGAATTCGTTGGCCAGCCGCTTGGCGCCGGGCAGCCCCAGCCCCAGGCTTTTGCCGGTAGAAAAACCGTCCCGCATGGCCAGTGAAAGGTCGGCAATGCCCGGACCCTCGTCGCGGAAGGTGAGCCGGACGCCGGTGGTTTTGGGGGCGCTGATCACCTCCAGCGTGACCGTTCCGCCGCCCCCGTAGCGGATCATGTTGCGCGCCAGTTCGCTGGCGGCCGTGATGAGTTTGGTTTGGTTAACCAGCCCCATGCCGATCTTGATTGCCAGCTCCCGGGTGCGGTTGCGGAACAGGATTATTTCCGGCTCCGTGGCCACGGCGAGGATTTCCTTACTCAACAATACGATCATGCGGCGTTTCCTCTCCGGTTGAAACCGATCCGATCTTCGTCCGGAGCAGCGCCATCCCTTTTTCCACGTTCAGGGCCGTGTGCACCCCCGGCAGGGTCAAACCCAGTTCCACCAGGGTGATGGCCACGGCGGGCTGCATGCCCACCACGACCGTTTCGGCGTCCAGCACCCGCGACATCGCGGCGATGTTGCCCAGGATGCGGCCCATGAACGAGTCGACGATGTTCACGGCCGAGATGTCGATGAGCACGCCCCGGGCGTCCGTGCGGCTCACCATGTTGATCAAGTCGTCTTCCAGGCCCAGGGCCAGGCGGTCGTAGAGGTCCACCTGAATGGTGACCAGCAGAAATTGCCCCATTTTGAGCACGGGTATTCGTTCCATGGCGCGCGCGGATCTACGGTTGAAGCTTGGGCGTTCCCTTGCGGACCACCTCCACGTTGAGCAGGGAAAACGCCAGCTTGAGGGCGCTGGCCAGGGTGGATTTGGTCTTGATGTGGGAGAGGTCGATGCCCAGGTGCACAATGGTCTGGGCGATTTCGGGCCGGATGCCGCTGATGATGCATTCGGCACCCATCAACCGGGTAGCGTTGACGGTTTTGATCAGGTGCTGGGCAACCAGCGAATCCACGGCGGGCACGCCCGAAATGTCGAGGATGGCAATGATGCTGCCCGTATCGACGATTTCCTGCAGCAGGTTTTCCATCACGGTCTGCGTGCGGGCACTGTCGAGGGTACCGATGATGGGAAGGGCCAGCACGCCTTCCCACACGCGGATGACGGGCGTCGAGATTTCGGAGATTTCGTCGGTCTGCCGGAGAATGACTTCTTCCCGGCCCTTGATGAAGGCCTCAAAGGTGACGATGCTCAGGGTATCCATGAGGTTGTTGACCGCCGAAATTTCCCGGTAGAGCAACCCGGGATCGTCCACGAGTTCGGCTTCCAGCGTCTGGTTGAGGGCCGCTTTCAGACCCAGCACAAACTGGCCCGTTTCGCGGGGCGAAAACCCTTGCTGGGCCCGGGAAAAGGAAATGTTGTCCAGGATGTTGTAGATGGTTTCAAAAGCC
>JACMKY010000294.1 GCA_014379925.1 Cytophagales bacterium
TATGCTCTACCACTACCTCACCATCGCCCGGCGGAATCTGCTCCGGCACAAGCTCTTTTCTTTCGTCAATCTGTTCGGACTGGCGCTCGGTATGGCAGGCACGCTGGTTATTGGGCTTTGGGTAAGGGATGAATTGAGTGTTGATCGTTTTTACCCGGATCTTGACCGGCTTTACTACGTACGGATATCCAATGGCGACTGGGCTGGTCAGCAAACGAGCGGTCCGCTGGCGGATGCCCTCAAAAAAGACATTCCCGAAATTGAAAAAGCGACGAAGCTAAGTTGGCCCAACAACCTGTTAATCAAAGTGGGGGAGAAAGCCCACAAGGAAAAAGGCTACTACGTCTCCGGCGATTTTTTCGACGTGTTTCAGTTCCCGGCGCTGCGGGGAAATCCGGCCGTGGCCCTGCAATCGCCCGGCAACATCATTATCACGCGGAAGGTAGCCAGGACCTACTTCGGAACCATCGATCCCGTTGGGCGGATTCTCAAACTCGACAATGCCAAAACCTACGTGGTGGGGGCAGTCATTGAAAATATCCCACCCAACTCCTCCCTGCGTTTCGACTGGGTTGTTAATTTCAGCGTCTTCGAGCAGGACTGGATGCGCATCTGGAGCAACAATTTCGTCCAGACTTACGCCAAGCTCCGTCCCCGCGTGACGCAGGCGCAAGCCGAGAAGAATATGCGCCCGCTTATTCAGAAGTACGATCCCAGCCGTTGGAACAAGGACCTCCGGCCGATTCTCCAACCCCTCAGCGAAGTGTACCTCTACGGCGAATACCGCCAAGGCAAACCTACCGGTGGACGCATCGAATACCTCCGCCTGTTTTCCATGGTGGCCCTGTTTACCCTGCTCATTGCCTGCGTCAATTTTATGAACTTATCGACCGCCCGCTCCGCAACCCGGGCCAGGGAAGTGGGCGTGCGGAAAGCCGTGGGGGCGGCCCGTACTTCCCTGATGAAGCAGTTTATGGGCGAATCCACGCTGATGACGCTGTTGGCATTGGCGCTGGCCCTGGGAATGGTTTCCTTGGTGCTGCCCGGCGTAAATGAGTTGACGCAGAAGACGTTGTCGCTGAACGTGGCGGAGCCGGCCTTTTGGCTGGGCTTGCTGGCCCTGGTTTTCGTGACCGGCTTCGTTGCCGGCAGTTACCCGGCGCTGTTCCTTTCGTCGTTGCGGCCAGTGGAGGTGTTGAAAGGTACGTTGAAAATGGGTGCCCACGCGACCTGGTTTCGTCAATCGTTGGTGGTCTTCCAGTTTACGCTTTCCATTTTTCTGATCGTGGGGATGCTCACCGTGGCCTACCAGATGCACTACGTGCGCACCAAACACCTGGGTCTCGACCGGACGAACGTGTTTTACGTGCCCATCGAGGGCGACCTGGCCGCCAGACAGCCGGTATTCCGGCAGGAGTTGCTGCGTTCCGGGGCCGTCAGTTCCGTGACTGCGGCGGACCTCTTGCCCATTGATGTTGGCTCCAACACTTCCGGTAACCTGGTTTGGCCCGGCAAAGATCCCAACCAACTGGAAACCGTCTGGCAACTGACCGTAGGGTACGACTTCATCCAAACCATGAACATCTCCCTGGTGGACGGACGGGATTTCCGGGCGGGTTTGGCGGGTGATTCGGCCAATATTCTCGTCAACGAATCGGCGGCCAAACTCATGGGCCTGAAAAATCCGGTTGGGCAGCCGATTACCTTCCAGGGGCAAAAAGGACGCATCATTGGCTTGATGAAAGATTTTCACCTGGCTTCGTTGCACACCCCGATTGGGCCGCTCGTCGTGCGTCACCACCCCGATTGGACGAGTTATCTGCTGATCAAAACCCAACCGGGTCAAACCGCCCAGGCCATTCGCGCGGCGGAGCAAATTGCCCGAAGGTTGAACCCGAACTATCCGTTCGACTACCATTTCGTGGACGAAGATTACGAAAAGCTTTACCGCAACGAAAGTTTGATCAACCGCATCATCCAGGCTTTCGGCGCGATGGCAATCGTAATTTCGTGCTTGGGGCTCTTTGGCTTGGCCGCCTTCACCGCGGAACGGCGTACCAAAGAAATCGGTATTCGTAAAGTGCTGGGCGCGGGGGTATCCGACATTGTCGCGCTGCTTTCCGGGGATTTCCTGAAACTGGTCCTGATCGCTAATCTAATTGCTTGGCCGTTGGCCTACTACGCCATGCGACGTTGGCTGGAAGGTTTTACCTACCGCATTGACATGGGCTGGTGGATATTCGGATTGGCCGGCGTTTCCGCCGTGCTGATCGCTCTGCTCACGGTGGGTTACCAGGCCATCAAAGCGGCGGTGGCCAACCCGGTGGAGTCGCTGCGGACGGAGTGAGTTCGATGATCATTGAGAAACGTCCTTGCTTACTGATCCTTGTTCACGGTTAACTGATTGTTGATATGCTGCGCAATTACCTTACCACTGCCCTCAGAAATCTGTGGCGAAACAAACTGTATTCGGTACTGAACATAGTCGGACTTGCCATCGGCATCAGTGCCTGTCTGGTTATTTGCCTCATTGTCAGCTACGAGTTCAGCTTTGATACCTACCACGCCGATCGCGATCGGATTTTCCGGGTGTACAGCCAGTTCACCGGCTCGTTTGAGGGCACCAATTCCGGCGTACCGATGCCCCTGCCCGCGGCGGTGCGCAGCCGCTTCACGGGGATTGAAGCATCCACCGGATTTTTTACGTACTGGGCGAAAGTGCAGATACCGGAGGGGAAAGGAAGACCCAAGGTGTTTGAACCCCAGAACGATCTGCTGTTGGCCGAGCCGCAGTATTTCGAGGTGTTTGCTGCCTATCGGTGGCTGGCCGGTTCTCCGGCCGCTTCCCTCAGCGCTCCTTTCCAGGTCGTGCTGACGGAGAGCAAAGCGCGAAC
Source organism: Cytophagales bacterium (assembly GCA_014379925.1). Taxonomy (GTDB): domain Bacteria; phylum Bacteroidota; class Bacteroidia; order Cytophagales; family ES-bin-26; genus ES-bin-26. Next base: position 2,895 of record JACMKY010000294.1, read on the forward strand.
CTATTTCGGTAGCACCGAACCCGCCAAACTGCTGGGTCGGCAAATCCACTACAACGATTCCCTGGTGGTTACCGTCTCGGGAATTGTGAAGGATTTGCCCAAACCAACCGATTTCCACTTCAACGATTTCATTTCCTTTTCCACCATTCAACAAACCTGGCTAAAGCAGGAAACCAACCTGGCGGACTGGGACAACACCAACAGCGCCGGCCAGTTCTTCGTGAAACTGGCTCCCGGCACACGGGCGGAAAAAATAACTTCGCAACTCCGTTCGCTGGTAAGGGAAGTCAACGAGCGCTTCAGGGATAAAGGGGCGGGAAGTGTTGATTTTCGGCTGCAGCCATTGCCGGAAATGCATTTTGGCTACCAATTATACATCTTTGATGGAAGCCGAGCGGCCCACCTGCCTACGTTGAGGGCCTTGGGTCTGGTGGCCCTGCTCTTGTTGTTGATCGCGGCCATCAACTTCATCAACCTAATCACGGCCCAGGCCGTCCGGCGGGCCAAAGAAGTGGGCGTTCGGAAAGTGCTGGGAGGAACGCGCCGGGAACTCATCCGGCAGTTCTTGAGCGAAACAACCGTGCTGACCACCTTTGCCACGCTGCTGTCCTTGCTGCTGGCTGCTTTTGCCATCCGGTTCTTTCGGGAATTCATTCCGGCCGGGGTAGCCCTTCGTCTCACGGACCCGCTTACGTGGGTGTTTTTGCTCCTTACCATTGGGCTAGTCAGTCTATTGTCCGGCTCCTATCCGGCCTTTGTCCTTTCGTCCTACGCGCCCGTACTCGCGCTCAAGAACCAGGCGCACGCTTCCAGCGGCAAAACCCGGACGACTTACCTGCGGAGAGGACTCATTGTCTTTCAGTTCGCCATCGCGCAGGTGCTCATCGTCGGTACCCTGATGGTAGGCCGGCAGATTGATTTCATGCTCAACAAGGAAATGGGCTTTGCCAGGGATGAGATCATTGGCTTCTCCACTCCCCGGCAACTCCCCAACAAACGGCTGCTCCTCCGGCAGGAATTAGCCAAACTGCCCGAAGTTGCCCAAATGAGTCTGCATTTTCAGCCACCCGCCTCGAATGCCGTTTCGTCCAGTATCCTATACTACCACCGGGGAAAGGAAGTGCTGGAACACAATGTACACCGCAAATTTGGCGATACGGCTTACATTCATCTTTACCGTATTCCCCTCCTGGCAGGGCGGAATTTGTTGCCCAGCGATTCGGTACGCGAGTTTCTGATCAACGAAACCTACGCGCGCCAATTGGGTTTCGGGCAACCCGACCAAGCGTTGGGGAAAGTGCTGGACTATAATGGCAAAATGATTCCCATCGTGGGCGTGATGAAGGATTTCCACGTCCGTTCCCTGCACGAAGCCATTCCGCCCGTGGTGGTAGCTTGTGATGCGGTGGAGGCTTATCGCTACGTGGGTCTCCAATTGGCTACGCGTGGCAAGGGAGCGGAGGAAGTAGCCGCTATCTTCAGCAAAATCGGCGGTGTTTACAAGGAGGTTTACGCGAATGACCAGTTCGAATACACCTTCCTGGATACCATCGTTGCCAACTTCTACCAGACGGAGCAACGGATGGCCAAGTTGATGAAAACCGCTACGGGGGTTGCCATTCTGCTCTCGTGCCTGGGATTGTTCGGCCTGGTCACCTACACCGCTGAACAGCGCACCAAGGAGATCGGAATCCGGAAGGTGCTGGGGGCCACGGTGACCCACATCGTTTCGCTGCTGTCCAAGGATTTCGTAAAACTGGTGCTGCTGGCCAACGTGATCGCCTGGCCCCTGGCGTGGTGGGCAGTAAACCAATGGCTGCGCAACTTCGCCTACCCCGTGGGTGTCGGTTGGTGGATATTCGCCGCGGCTGGCGGGGCGGCCCTGCTCATTGCCCTGCTGACGGTAAGCTTCCAGGCCATCAAAGCGGCCCTGGCCAACCCGGTGAAGTCGCTGCGGACGGAGTGAATTCGATGATCATTAAGAAACGTCCTTGCTTGTCGTTCACTGTTAATTGATCATTGATAACTGTTAATTGCTATGTTAAAGATTTGGCTCAAGGAAAATCTGAAGGGTGACCCGGTATTGTGGGCCATTGTGATGGTATTGTCCATTATGAGCGTGTTGGTAGTTTATAGTGCAACGGGAACGCTGGCTTACAAAAGCATGCACGGCGATACGGAACATTACTTACTCCGGCATGGAA
>JACMKY010000295.1 GCA_014379925.1 Cytophagales bacterium
TCAGATCAGGAAAGATATTAAGAAGGAATAATCACTTCCTATAATAATAGCTTCACTCAGGAGTGGCTCATCTCAGGTAATGAAACTACTGGGGGAGCTTAGATCTGTTATCCTTAGCACGATTGACCTTTTTTGATAGATCTACGAAGTCAGCAAAATAGCCATAAGCGATTGACGGACGTGACCTTGAGGCTTCTACGTAGTGAATCTACAGAAATGGGTATTCTAATCCCAGTTGGCAAATGTGAAAATTAAAGCCTCCTTAAAGTTTTTTCAATTCCAAATGTTTTAATTTCTTTTGCGTGATCGCATTGTCAGGAGAAATTTTCGTATTTTAGGGAAAAGACTAGCCATGCCAACCACCAGAAGTAAGAAAGACAAGCATCCGGCGCTACCCAAAAACGTATCCATTCCTCCTTTTCAGCCAGGAATCAGGTTGAATGTTTACAACTCCGAACAAATTAATGCCCTGGGAGGAATTGAAGCTTTCAGCAAGGCAATCGGCAACAATCAGCCAATTGTGATTCCGGATTTTGGGTTTACCGACCAGGAATGGGAGCAGATGCTTAAAGACGGAGTCTAGTGGCAATATTAGCTGACACCAATGTTCTCATTTATTCCGCTCGCCTGGGTCAAATCCTTCCAGCCGATAGTTTCATTTCCATCATCACCGTCGGAGAAATGAAAGCTTTTGCGCTGAGGAACAATTGGGGCTATCGAAAAATGATGGTGTTGAATGGCCTTTTAAAGGCTACCCCTATCCTGGATTTGGATGCCAATATCACCGATACCTATGCCATTGTAGATACGTTTAGCCAAGGACTTTTAACAAACGATCCGCTGCCAGCTGGCTTATCGGCCCGTAACAGGGGAAGAACGATATTTGGATTGCGGCTACTGCCTTGTATTTCGGACTGAAACTTCAGACAACAGACCACGACTTTAATCATTTGGTCCATATTGGCTTGAAATTAAAAAAATTAGTGCCCTAATCATTAAAACCCTCCGAGAATCCAAAAAATAGCCAATCCCTTGAAAATGGATAAGCTAAAACTAAAAAAACGCATTTTGGAGGAAAGCAAACGAATCCAACGGGAGTTAGTGAAGCGGCTGGAAAGCGTTTCGCGGCGGCAGGCGCAAGCGGAGGAAGAAGGCGCGGCGAACCTGACTGCGTTGAGCCGCGAACCGGAGCCGGAGCCCCAGAACCGGCTCTTTCCCCGCCTGGCCGACGCGCTGGAAGGGTTGGCCACGCTCGAAAAACTCGCTGTCGAAGCGCTGCACGAACGCGTGGCCCCCGGTTCGGTGGTGCTCACTGACGTGCGAAATTTCTTCGTTGCCGTCAGCCTGGCCGAGTTCAGCGTGGAAGGCCAAACCTACCTGGGACTGTCGCCCGAATCGCCGGCTTATCCGGAACGGGCGCACAAACGCCAGGGCGATACCTTTCGGCTGGGCGGCGCGGTCCACCGGATCGAAGACGTATTCTGATGGCTGTTGCCTACAGGTTGAACACTTCTCCCACGTCCAGCACCTTCAATCCCTTCAGCGTGCCTTCGCTTTCCAGCCGCCGGAGCCAGCGAACCGGCTCGCCCAGTGGCTCATCCGAGAGGTCGAAAGTGCCGTGGTGCATCGGGACGAAGGTCTTGGCTCCCATCTCGTTGAATCCCCGCGTGGCCTCCTCGGGATTCATGTGGCTGTCCTGCATCATGAAGGGCGGCGCATACGCCCCGACGCCCATGAGGGCGATGTCCACCGGAAACAATTCCCCCACCTGGCGGAAATGGGAATCGTAGCCCGAATCGCCGCTGAAGTAGAGCGTAGTACGGGGCGTCTGCACGACGAAGCTGCCCCACAGCCGTTGGTTGTCGTCGAAGGGCGTGCGCTTGTACCAGTGCATGGCGGGCAGCAGGACGACGCGGGGCGAGTCCGTCGGCAACGCGTATTGCTGGTACCAACCCGCCTCCTGGATTTTCAACCCCGGCATCCACTTGCCGATGAGTGCGCCGAGGCGCAAGGTCGTGAGCACTTCCATCCGCGGGTTGTTGCGGGCCAGCAGGCGGAGGCTTTTTTCGTCGCAGTGGTCCATGTGGCCGTGCGAAAGCAGCAGGTAATCGATGCCTTTCAACTCGGCGGGCGGCACGGGCAGCGCAACCTGCCGCTTTACCAAGCGGGACGCCCCGTAGAAAACCGGGTCGGTCAACAGGGTCTTGCCGTTCAGCCGGATCAGGAACGTGGCGTGACCCAGCCAAGCCAGCAGGTCCCCTTTTTCGGTCAGCAACCGGCCATCGGTCCGGACGGCGGGGCGCCAGCGGTCGTTCTTTTTCTCTTCCTTCTGGGGATTGGGAGACAGTTGCTACCGCAGCACCTTGGCCAACGAGGATTTAAAGGGCTTGTGCAAATTGACGAATCTCCCCTCCTCATCGAGCGGCGTTCCCGGCCAGTCGGGGAGGATGGTTTTCAGTTGCTCGTTGCGGAGAGAAAGCATCTTAGACGAAGAATTTTCGAAGGCCAGGATGTTGAATTGGCGGGAAGAGTCCAAAAAATTGCGGAAGTGACGGTTCAGCAAAAAGCCGCTGGCTTTCGCAAACCAACGGCTTTTTCGTCTCTTCGTTATCGGTTGGGGGCAGCAACTTCGGAAATGCATTTCCTGCCGATTGCCCGTTATCCCACCGTGGCCAGCCAATCGGCCACGATGCGCTTGGTTTCGTCGAGGTACACGTCCTTGGCCGGGGTGCTGGGCTGCTTGGCTTCTTTGTCCTTGGCCGTGGCTTTGGCATTCTCCGGTTTGCCGACGCTGCCGCTCAGTTTGTTGCGGGCGGCCCTTTTCTTTTCCGCTTCGTCGCGTTCCTTCTTGCGCTTGGTTTCCTGCAACGACACCGTGTTGCGTTCCCGGGCTTCCTTCAATTCTTTGAGGTCTTCCAGGTAATTTTTCAATTCCGGCTCGGTCTTCGTCCGTTGCTGGTATTTGTTTTCTAAACCGGCAATCAGCTTGTCGGACACGTCGTTGGTGGCGTTGAACCGGGTGGACGCGATCTGGTCCCAGGGCAGGGCGCTGGGTTCGGAACTTTCCCCAAACTCCTCGGCACTGTACTGCGAACCAAACTCGATGTCCGGGGTCACGCCCCGGTGCTGCGTGCTGCTGCCCGTAACGCGGTAAAACTTGGCCGTCGTCAGTTTCAATTGTCCCAATTTGTCGGAGTTATCGGGCATGAAGCGGTTGAGGTCGATCAGGTTTTGCACCGTTCCCTTGCCGTAGGTCTGTTCGCCGATGATGAGGCCCCGCTTGTAATCCTGGATGGCGCCCGCGAAAATCTCGGAAGCCGACGCGCTGAAGCGGTTGATCATCACGGCCAGCGGACCATTGTACACCTGGTTGGGATCGGGGTCGCGGCCCACGTCCACCGAACCGCTCATGTCGCGCACCTGCACAACCGGGCCGGTAGGAATGAAAAGGCCGGTCAGTTCGATGGCTTCGGAAAGCGAGCCGCCGCCGTTGTTGCGGAGGTCAAGGATGATGCCACTCACCTTTTCGGCGCTCAGTTCCTCGATCAGGCGGCGCACGTCGCGGGTGGTGCTGGAAAAGTCTTTTTCCTTCTTGCGGGCGGCTTCAAAGTCGAGGTAGAAGGTGGGCAGGGTAATGACGCCCAGTTTGTAGGCCTTGCCATTTTGGGTGACGGGCACGACTTCTTTCTTGGCCGCCTGGTCCTGCAACTTCACTTTTTCGCGCACCATTTTGATTTCCCTGGGCAGGGCATTATCGCCTTCGCTGGCGGGCAGGATTTGCAGGCGCACCGTCGTGCCTTTGGGACCGCGAATCAGTTTCACCACTTCATCGATGCGCCAGCCAATCACGTCCACCATCGGTTCGGACTCGCCCTGTCCCACGGCCACGATCTTGTCGTCTTTGACCAGCAGCTTGGTTTTGAAAGCCGGTCCGCCCGCCAGGATCTCGGCCACCTTGGTGTAGTCATTCTCCGTGCGCAGCGAGGCCCCGATGCCTTCCAGGGCGTTGGCCATGTCGATGTTGAAGTTGGCGGCAGTGGAGGGCGAGAAGTAACTCGAGTGGGGATCAACGGCTTCGGCGAAGGAATTCATGTACAACTGAAACACGTCTTCGCTGTTGTACTGGCCGATGCTCTTGTCCTGCACCTTGTAACGGTCGCCCAGGACCTTGGCCGTTTCCGGCCAGGATTTTCCCGACAGTTTCAGGCTCAGCGCCTGGTTTTTGATCATCTTGCGCCATTCCTCGTCGAGTTCCTGCTTGGTGCCGCACCAGGAGGCTTTTTCCCGGTCCGAGTTGTAATACTCATCCGTGGAGAAATCGAATTCTTTTTCGAGCAGTTTGGCTACGTACTCGTTGCGCTCCTTGAAGTGGCGCTTGAAGACGTTGAACATCGCGTAAGCCGGTTCCAATTCGCCCTCCTTCAAGTCGTCGTCGATTTGGTTGCGGTACTTTTCAAAGCCGGCCACGTCGGAAGCCAGAAAATACACCCGGTTGAAATCCAACGTTTTCAGGTAGCGGTCGAAAATAGCCGACGACAATGAATCGTTGAGCGAAAGCTTGCGGTAATGGTATTTGGTGAGAATTTCGGTGACCAGTTGGTTTACCTTCTCCTGCTTCGGGGTAGGCATTACCACGCTGACGGCGCTGGGCAAGTCTGCCCCCGGTCGCTTGGAAGTGGAAGCCGTTCCGTTGGACGGGTTGATGTTCTTGTCCTTCGACGGCGTCGACTGGGAGAAGAGCGGCTGCGTCATCAACAGAATCGGCAGCAACAAAACGATGGCTTTTTTCATCGGGTTGGTGGTATTGGAATCGGGATTGGGAGGAAGAAAAGACAATATACGCAAATCGGTTGTCCGGTCGTTGCCTGCGCTTGGAATAGGGAAAACGAAAAGCCGGGAAGCTTGTTATAAAAACTTCGGCTTATCGGACGGACCACCGTTCTGAGGGGTTAAACGGCGGTTTCCTTACCTTGGTTCAGCGGTTGGCAACGGGCAGTGGGCCAACAAAGTTTACCCACTGCCCGTCCCCCGCTTTCTGCTTTGCCAACGGTTGATCGGGCAAACGCGTTCGGGAGAAGTTGAGCGGGCGTTCGGTAAGCACGCGAATGCTTACTTCGCCGTCAGGTACACGAAGGGAATGATCATTTCTTCGAGCGACACACCGCCGTGTTGAAAGGTATCCTTGTAGTAGTTCACGTAGTAATTGTAGTTATTCGGGTAGGCGAAAAAGTTATCCGCCGTCGTAAACACGTAGGCCGTCGACACGTTGAGTTTGGGCAGGAAATACCGCTCCGGCTTGCGCACCACCAGCACGTCGTCACTCTGGTCGAAGCCCAGGTTCTTGCCCTGCTTGTAGCGCAGGTTGGTGTTGGTAGCCTTGTCGCCGATGATTTTGAAAGGCTTTTTCACCCAGATGGTGCCGTGGTCGGTGGTGATGATCAGGCGGGCCCGCTTCTCGGCCACTTTCCGCAGAAAATCCATCAGCGGCGAGTGTTCGAGCCACGAGCGGGTGATGGAGCGGTAGGCCGATTCGTCGGGTGCCAGTTCGCGGATCATTGCCATGTCGGTACGGGCGTGCGAGAGCATATCCACGAAGTTGTAGACGACCACGTTGAGCGGGGTGGCCAACAGGTTGTTGAAGTTGTCAACCAGCGACTTGCCCTGCGTGTTGGTGATGATCTTGTGGTAGGAAGTCTTCATCGTCAGCCGGTTCTTGGCAATCTGACGTTGCAGGAATTCTTCCTCGTTGTTGTTGCGCCCCTCTTCGTCATTGTCGTCGTTCACCCACAGGTCGGGGTGGTGCTTTTCCATCTCGCTGGGCAGCAGGCCCGAAAAGATGGCATTGCGGGCGAAGGCGGTGGTGGTGGGCAGGATGGCGTAGTAGGCCGACTCCTCCTCGACGTTGAAGTAGTCCCGGATGAGGGGTTCGATCACCTTCCACTGGTCGTAGCGCAGGTTGTCGATCAGCAGGAAGAACAGCGGCTCGTCGGGCTTGACCAGCGGAAATACTTTCTTTCTCATCAGTTGGTGCGACAACACGGGCTTGTCCGAGTTGGGGTCGTTGAGCCAGTCTTCGTAATTCTCGCGGATAAACTTCACGAAGTTGTGGTTGGCCTCGCCCTTCTGCATGCCCAGCACTTCGGCCATGCTCTTGTTTTGGGTCTGGTCGATCTCCAGCTCCCAGAAAACCAGTTTTTTGTAGATGTCCACCCATTCGTCGTGGTCGATCCGTTCGTTGTAAGCCATGCTCAGGTTGCGAAAATCCTGCTGGTAGCCGAGGTTGGTTTTCTCGTCCACCAGCCGCTTGTTGTCCAGGATTTTCTTCACCGACAGCAGGATCTGGTTGGGGTTGAGGGGCTTGATCAGGTAATCAGCGATCTTGGAGCCGATCGCTTCCTCCATGATGTGTTCTTCCTCGCTCTTGGTAATCATCACCACGGGCAGGTTGGGTTGGGTGGCCTTAATCTGGGCCAGCGTTTCCAGACCCGTCATACCGGGCATGTTTTCGTCGAGGAACACCACGTCGAAGTTGCCTTCGGCGCACTTGTCGAGGGCATCGGCCCCGCTGTTGACGGGGGTGACGTCGTAACCCTTGTTGGTCAGGAAAAGGATGTAGGGCTTGAGCAGGTCAATCTCGTCGTCAGCCCACAAAATCTGGTATCTTTGCATAGCGTCGTTTTTGGGTCGTAATCGAAAAATAGTCGGGATCGGGAACGTACAGGGAACAAACGGCTCCGTTCCCGGGAAGTTATGGGACGGATGGAGGAGACGGAATCCCTTCGAACTTGAATCCCCCACCATTTGTCGATGGCCATTCATCACCGGCCATCGACAAATATTGGTAATAACACCATTCCAGCGGTTTTATTCCCTGCGTCGAGAAAAACAAATGGAAAATCGTTTCTTCCCCTGAGCTCCCTGCCTACTCCGTTCTGCCTTGAACAAGAAGAAAATTTTCAACGACCCGGTTTACGGGTTCGTTACCCTGCCCAGCGAACTGGTCTTCGACCTGGTAGAACATCCGTATTTTCAGCGGTTGCGGCGCATCAAGCAGGTCGCCATGACCGAATACGTCTACCCCGGTGCGCTGCACACCCGCTTCCAGCACGCGCTGGGGGCCATGCACCTGATGGGCATCACCCTCGACACGCTCCGCAACAAGGGCTACGAGATTTCCGACCGGGAATGCGAGGCGGCCCAGATCGCCGTCCTGCTCCACGACATCGGCCACGGGCCGTTTTCGCACACGCTGGAATGCTGCATCCTGGCGGGCGTACCCCACGAGCAGATGTCGCTGTTGCTGATGCAGGAACTGAACCGGCAGTTCGGCGGGGCGCTGGACCTGGCCATCGAGGTGTTCGGCAATCGTTACCCGCGTACCTTCTTTCACCAGTTGGTATCGAGCCAGTTGGATATGGACCGGATGGACTACCTGCAACGCGACTGTTTTTTCACGGGGGTGCTGGAAGGCACCATCGGGGCGGACCGGATCATCAAAATGCTCGAGATCGTTGACGACCGGCTGGTGGTGCAGGAGAAGGGCATTTACAGCATTGAAAACTTCCTCAACGCGCGGCGGCTGATGTACTGGCAGGTTTACTTGCACAAGACCACCATCAGCGCCGAAACCATGCTCATCCAGGTGATCCGCCGGGTCCGGGAATTGTTGCAGGCGGGCGAAAAGCTGTTCAGCACGCCCGCCCTCACCGTATTCCTGCAACAAGAAGTGACGCTCGCGGATTTCGAGCGGGAAGCCCGTTACCTGCCCGCCTTCGCCCTGCTCGACGACCACGACCTGTGGGCCGGCATCAAACTGTGGATGGACCACGCCGACCCGGTCCTTTCCCGGCTCAGCCGTATGCTGTTGGACCGGCGGTTGTTCAAGATCATTCTCTCCAACCAACCCATCGGGGTCAACACGGTGGCGGAACTGCGGGAAAACCTGCGGCAGCAAATCGCCCTGGATGACCACGCCCGTTCGTATTTTCTGGTGGAAGGATCCACCAGCAACGCGGCCTACGTGGCGGGTGGGCAGAAAATCAACATTCTCACCAAACAGGGACAAGTCGTGGACATCGCCGAAGCTTCCGACCTGCCCAACATCAAAGCCCTCAGCCAAGTGGTGAAAAAGTATTATGTTTGCTACGCCAAAAACCTACCTGGGTGACGGTTCAGCGTAGTCGATGGCCGATGGTCCGTAGTTGGTAGTCCACCGGCCCTTGACTGCGGACCATCCCTGTAGACCATCGACCATCTATTATGGAGTTTACCGTAGCGGACATTGCCCGTCGGCTGGGCGGAGAAGTCAGGGGCGAAGGTTCGTTGCGGGTGCGGCAACTGGCCAAGATTGAAGAAGCCCGCGAAGGTTCCCTTTCCTTTTTGTCTAACCCCAAGTACGAACCCGCCCTTTACACCACCCAAGCCTCGGCCGTACTGGTCGGTCGGAACTTCGAGCCCACCCAGGAAGTGAGAACCACCCTGATTGCCGTCGAAGACCCCTACCTGGCTTTTACCCAACTGCTGGAGGAGTACATGGCCGGGACCGGGGGCAAAACCGGCGTTGAGCAACCTTCCTTTCTCGCCGAAGGCGCGACCGTCGGCGAACACGTTTACCGGGGCGCCTTCTCCTACGTGGGTCAACACTGCCGCATTGGCAACTACGTCGAGATTCATCCGCACGCCTACCTGGGCGACCACGTCCGCATCGGCGACCATACCGTCATCCACGCGGGCGCCCGCATCGGTCACCACACCCACGTCGGCCGCCACTGCGTAATCCAGATGGGGGCCGTGCTGGGCAGCGACGGCTTCGGATTCGCCCCGCAGCCGGACGGAACCTACCGACCCATTCCCCAGGTCGGCAACGTGGTCCTGGAAGACTACGTGCACGTCGGGGCCAACACCACGGTCGACCGCGCCACCCTGGGTTCCACCATCCTCCGGAGCGGGGTCAAACTGGACAACCTCATCCAGATCGCCCACAACGTCGAAGTCGGCCGGAACACGGTCGTCGCCGCCCAGTCGGGCGTATCGGGTTCCACGAAGGTGGGGGAAAACTGCGTACTGGCGGGACAAGTCGGCCTGGTCGGCCACATTACCCTGGCCGACCGCACCCAGGTCGGGGCCCAGTCGGGGGTCGGCAAGTCGGTCAAGCAACCCGGAACCCTGCTGGGGGGTTCGCCCGCTTTCAACTACAAGGATAACCTCCGTTCGCTGGCCGTTTTCCGGAAACTGCCCGACCTGGAAAAACGCGTGACGGATTTGGAAGAAAAAACAATAAATTTGCCCGGTAACTAGCCAATAAACGTCAACCGTTAGGGATTAGCCGTTGGCGCAAGAAAGGAAATGCCTGGTAGTCAGGCACTCCGCGTAACAAGGTACCTTGCGTACCATTTTGCCCCTAATGGCTGACCACCAACGGCTGCTTCCCAACCGCTAACCGACTGGATGAATACCAAACAGCACACCATCAAGAAGGCAGTGACGGTATCGGGCGTCGGCCTGCATACCGGCGTTCACACCCACCTTACGTTCGTTCCCGCCAAACCCAACCACGGAATCAAGTTCCAGCGGACCGACCTGGCGGGGCAGCCCACCGTGGAGGCCGACGTGGACAACGTCGTGGACTTGTCGAGGGGAACCACCCTGGAACAACACGGCGCGCGCATCAACACGGTGGAACACACGCTGGCCGCCCTGGTGGGTCTGCAAATCGACAACGTGCTGGTTCAGCTCGACGGACCCGAGCCGCCGATCATGGACGGCAGCGCCATCCAGTTTATTGAACCCCTGGAAGAGGTGGGCACCGAGGAACAAAACGCGTTGCGCAACTTCTTCGAGGTGACCGAAAGCATCCACTACCGCGACAAGGAAAGGGACGTGGAAATGGCTGCCCTGCCGCTCAACGACTACCGCCTGACGGTGATGGTTGATTACAACTCCCCCACGCTGGGCAGCCAGCACGCCTCGCTCAACGACATCCGGCTGTTTACCAAGGAAATCGCCTCCTGCCGTACCTTCTGCTTCCTGCACGAGCTGGAAATGCTCTACAAACAGAACCTCATCCGGGGCGGCGACCTCAACAACGCCATCGTGGTGGTGGACCGGGTCATCGAAGACGACGAACTGGATCACCTGGCCAGCCTCTTCAACAAGCCCAAAGTGGAGGTGAGAAAGGAGGGCATTCTCAACAACGTGGAGCTGCGTTACAAGAACGAGCCGGCCCGTCACAAGCTCCTCGACCTGGTGGGTGACCTGGCGTTGGTGGGCCGCCCCCTGAAAGCGCAGATCCTGGCGGCCCGTCCCGGACACGCCGCCAACGTGGGATTCGCCAAGAAAATCAAGAAAATGATGGCGCAGGCCTCCCGCGACCACACCCCCCACTACGACCCCCGGCTGCCCGTCCTGATGGACGTCAACCAGATCGCCACCATCCTGCCGCACCGCTACCCGTTTCTGCTGCTGGACCGCATTTTTCACCTCGACGAAAGCACCGTGTCGGGCGTGAAGAACGTGACGATGAACGAGCCCTTCTTCCAGGGGCACTTTCCGGGCAATCCGGTGATGCCGGGCGTACTGCAGGTGGAGGCCATGGCGCAGACGGGCGCGGTATTGCTGCTCAACACCGTACCCGACCCCCAGAACTACTGGGTCTACTTCATCGGCATCGAGAACTGCCGCTTCCGCAAGCCCGTGACGCCCGGCGATACCCTGGTCTTCAAGTGTGCGTTGCTGGCCCCCATCCGACGGGGAATCGGCAAGATGCAGGGACAGGCCTTCGTGGCCGGTAATTTGGTCTGCGAAGCAGTGATATCGGCCAGCATCGTAAAGAAACCGCAATGAACCAACCTTTGGCCTACATCCATCCCCAGGCGAAACTGGCGCAAAACGTGGTGGTGGAACCCTTCACAACCATCCACAAAAACGTAGAAATCGGGGAAGGAACGTGGATTGGCTCGAACGTTACCGTCATGGAAGGGGCCCGGATCGGCAAGAATTGCCAGGTGTTTCCCGGCGCCGTCATTTCAGCGCCCCCGCAGGACCTCAAATACCGCGGGGAAGCCACCACCGTAACCGTTGGCGACAACACCGTCATCCGCGAGTGCGTAACCCTTAACCGGGGTACCGCCCTCGACAAGCACACGACCACCATCGGGCACGACTGCCTGTTGATGGCGTACGTCCACGTTGCCCACGATTGCGTGATCGGCAACCACGTGATCATCGCCAACGCCGTGCAGCTTGCCGGGCACATCGAGATTCAGGATTACGCGTTCATCGGGGGTACCTCCGCGGTTCACCAATTCGTGAAGATCGGGGCGCACGCGATTATTTCGGGCGGTTCACTGGTCAGAAAAGACGTTCCGCCGTTTACCAAGGCCATCCGGGAACCGTTGTCCTACGGGGGCATCAACTCCATTGGCCTCCGCCGCCGGGGGTTTCCCAACGAGAAAATCAACGAAATCCAGGAAATCTACCGCCACATTTACCTGCGGGGCCTCAACAATGCCGAAGCACTCGACTTGATCGAACTGGAAATGCCGCCTTCCCGGGAACGGGACGAAGTGCTGAATTTCATCCGCAATTCCGAAAGAGGCATCATGAAAGGATATGGTCAATGACCATTGAACACTGAACATTGGTCATTGAAGCAACGGATTTGGGTCGCCGGTTCAACCGGCAGTGGGTGTTTCGTCGCCTTTCCTTCCGGCTCGAGGCGGATAGCAGCTACGTGTTCACCGGTCCCAACGGCAGCGGCAAGTCTACGTTGCTGCAAATCCTGGCGGGTACCCTGCCCGCCACCGAAGGCAGGGTTGCTTACCGGCACGGAGGGAAAACAATCGAGCCGGAAGATTTTTACCGCCACCTGGTGATTGCGGCTCCCTACCTGGAGTTGGTGGAAGAACTGACGCTGGCGGAATCCTTTCACTTTCATACCCGCTTCAAACGGCTGCGGGACGGACTAACGGTACGGGGTTGCGCGGAACGCCTGGGCTTGGCCGGGGCCTTGAACAAACCGGTGAAGCATTTTTCCTCGGGAATGAAACAGCGGCTCAAGCTGGGCTTGGCTTTCTTTTCCGACACGCCCGTGCTGATGCTGGACGAACCCACCACCAACCTGGATGCGCAAGGGGCGGCCTGGTACCGGGAGCACGTGCCGGAATACAGTCGCCACCGCCTGCTGATTCTCTGTTCCAACCAACCCCAGGAATACGCCTTCTGCGGCAACGTGCTGGATCTGGGCACCGCCAGCAATGGATCGTAAGCAGTTGGCAGAGAGGAAAAAGCCGAAAGTACCCTCCGTACTTGAGTTTAGCCACGGTTTCATCCGAAAATAGGCCGGAAATCTTTCTCCTTCCCTGTTTACGATTCCCGGTTTTCCGGTACTTACCGCGTGTGGAAACAGTTGATTCCACGCGCGGTAAGTACCGGATTTTTTTTCGGATTTTTTCAATGGATACGTTCGTCACCAACCTGGTTTTGTCCGCAATACGGGTTCACTCCGATGGTTGGAAAGGCGAACGGGTGAGCCTACTTGATCAAGATACGCCTACCCTGATGGCTCAATGAGGGACGTGTAGGCCCCGACACGAATGACGGGGCAATTCGATTAATCAGTAACCGTACTATTTTTATGTCTAGCTCCAATGCAAGGACTCAAGAGAGAGAATTGACTTTCGAGGAAGTCGACGCACAAATCCAGAACGCCGATCTGTCGGAATTCGAAAACCAGGACGACGCCAACGCCCAGTCCCTGGACCTCGCTGCCCAACTCAAAAAGGTGTGTTCGGTGTACAAAGTAGTGAAACCCATCCTGTCGTTGGTCGGGAACGCGCCGTTTCTGCCCAGCTCATGGAAGAGCGCCGTTAAAACGTTCAACAGCGTGATGAGCACCATTTGCGTGTAATGAACCCCGCAACGCAGCCGTGGCCAGTACGAATCGCTACGGCTGCGCCCGGGATAAAACCGTTCGGCCATCCCTGACTTACCGGACCGCCCGGGCAAGGCCTGGTTCCCTTCGATCGCTGGTCGAAAATGGATTCCTTCCGGCGGAAAGGCATCAGAACCCCAAGGCGGTTTTCGGCTTCCCGACTTCCCGCTTTAAGCCAAACCCCGGCACCCGACCGTTGGCCATCCGCCACGGGTTGGCCCGGAAAATACTAAAAAATCGGTATTGGAGCAATGCAGTGGCTTGGCTAGGTTTACACCTGGTCGATGAATGCATTCCGCAACCAAATTCCATTCAACCCCATCAACCACCTTGTTTTATGGCTGCACCCGATTCAAACCTGGACCTGCCGGCGGCAATGTTCCGCTCCGGGCAAAACGCCCAGGAAACCACTTTGCTGATGGACCGGCTGAAGAACCACATCGGCCTGGTCAATGTGCAAGCGTCCTTTACGGAAGTCGACGGACTGGCTCTCTTTGAGGGCGACATTGTATTGGGCACGTCCGACGAAGTCCGAAGCGCTGGTACCGCGGGCAGAAGCATCGGTATTTCAGGCCCGGGGTACCGCTGGCCGAAAGGCAAGGTAGCCTACCTCACCCAGGAAGCCCTGCGGCCGCTTGTCGAGGGTGCCGTTGCCCACTGGCAGCAACGCACCCCCTTCAAGTTTGTCAAGCGTACCAATCAGAAAGACTACCTTTCTTTTGAGGACCGTGGCGGCTGCTGGTCACGGGTCGGCCGGCAAGGTGGCCCGCAAGTGATTTCCCTGGGACCCGGCTGCGGCCTCGGGTCGGCCATCCACGAAATCGGTCACGCGCTGGGGCTGTGGCACGAGCAGAGCCGGGACGACCGGGATGCCCACATTGAGATCGTCTGGGAAAACATCCACGCGCAGTTCCGACACAACTTCGACAAACACGTGCTGGACGGGGATGACTTGGGCAGCTACGACTACGGCTCGATCATGCACTACCCGGCAACGGCTTTCAGCACCAACGGCCAGCCAACCATCCGGGCCAAGGGGGGGCAACCCATCGGACAACGAAACGGCCTGAGCAAGGGCGACATTGCCGGCATCCGGCTGATGTATCCCGATCTGAAATGGTCCGCCAGTCACGACGCGGTCGATCAGGAGGTGAAGGTGGCTTCCCGAGGAACCGCCTGACGCCAGTCTGATGAAAAAAGCGCGCGCGGAGGAGAAGACCGGCCCGACCGTAACGGGCCGGATTATTATTGCTTCCGGCGTTCCGGCCCTGACCGATGCCACCGCCCACCTCCGGCTGGAAGACATCAGCTACGCCGACCGGGAAGCGGTTCTGCTGGCGGAAACCCTCATTCAAAACGTATGCCACCCGCCGCTCACGGAGGGCAACCGCCAAGAGGCGGTGACGGTGCTTGCGTTCGAGTTGCGCGTCGATGCCGGCGCGGGAATCATTGACCCCTCGCACGAGTACGCCGTGCGGGTTTGGGTGGACTGCAACGGCGATGGCAAAGAAGGCACCGGTGATTTGTACAGCGACCAGCGCTACCGCGTGCTGACCCGGGGCTTTGGTCGTGCCGTAACCATCGTACTCGACGCTCATTGAGTGGGCGCAGCAGGGCCACCAATAGCGCACAAAGGCATGGTTGTTGGCTGAAAGCAACCGTGACCCCATTTGGCGGTAGCGCTTCCTGATCAGTTGAGTAGGTAGGCCGACGGGCAGATTGCATTTTACAACTTACCACCGCTTAAAGAGAAAACCCCCAATCCGCCATGGCCCAGCACACCGGGGATTACGCCATTGTCGTCGGCATCAACAGCTATTCCCAGCTTCGTCCCCTCCGGGCCGCCCACAAGGATGCCACCGAGTTTGCCCAGTGGCTGCACTCACCCGACGGCGGCGGTCTGCCCGTGAAAAATGTCCGTCTGATCCTCTCCCCGGACGCCTTTCCGGCCGACCCCCTCGATGCAACGCCCGTTCAGAAGGACATCGACAAGGCCCTGCGCGACTTCGGGGTGCTCAACAACCGACGAATCGGACGGCGCCTCTACTTTTACTTCGCTGGGCACGGCATTGGTCCTACCTTCGACGACGTGGGCTTGCTCATGGCACCCGCCGCCATGAACGGCCTCAAACGGAACATTGGTTTGCGCCCCTACCGCCTGTACTTTCACGACCACTTCTTGTTCGACGAATTGGTGTTTATTCTGGACTGTTGCCGCGACCCCGCCCACAGCGTTGAAACGGCCGGACCAGATTTTACCATCGCCCACAGTCCTGTCAGCCCCGTGAATGATTTTGTCATACTGGCCGCGGCTTACGGAGAAAAAGCGTTCGAGCCCACCGACAAAGTCACCGACGAACGGCGTGGCCTGCTTACCCGGGCGGTTCTGGAGGGCCTTCAAAAGCCGGAAGCCGCCGATAGCCAGGGTCGTTTCACGGCGTATACGCTGCGGGAATACGTAAAGAAACGGGTGCCTGCCTTGGCCAAAGATGAAAAGCTCCGTCAGGAACCGGACATTCCCCTGCCGGAAAAGGATATCCTGTTCAGCACGCTTCCCGTTGGTCAGTTGGCGAAAGTAAACGTGCGCATCGCCGTGACCGAAGATTTGGGAGGGAGCCTGATCCTGCGCGACAATGCCATGCAAGTGATTGAAGAGCGTCCCGCGGTGGTTGACCAGCCCCCCTGGAACATTCGGCTGCTTCGCAACCGGTGGTACGCGGTAGAACACACGGCCAGTGAGCCAGGCACGCCACCCGCTATTCTTGACTTGCGCAACGTAAAGCACAATCCCTATGTCTTCCATTTTCCGAGACCCGGCTGAACCAAACGAAGGCTCGTTTCATCCGCAGGAGACCGGCACGCTCCGGGTCGAGTTGCCCCACTGGGCCGCCCAGGTCCGCATTTACGACAACCGCTACCAACCGGTTGCGGGCGTAGGGGCTTCCCGGCATAGAAACCCGTCCGGCGTTTACGAAACGGCGACGACCCTGCCGCCCGGCATCTACGAGGTGGAAACCACCCTGGAAGGCAAAACGGAGCGGGAATTGACCGCGGTTCGATCCCGGGAGACTACTTTGATCGGGCAAGCGCGGTGGCGGAAACTGACGCTGGTCTCCGCTGCCCCACTGGCGGGTACGGCCGATGCGCAAGCGGAACACACCACTCCCGCCGAAGAATGGAGCCGCCAGACCACCTGGAAGGCTTCACCGGGGGGAGACAGCCGCTTGTTTCTGTTCGTGCGCACGACGGAACCGGCGCGTTACCGTTCCTTTGCCAACGGCCTCAGCCTGCTGGATGCGGCGGGCAGGCTGCTCACGGACTTCTCCGGGGGAATTGAAAAAGACGCCAAGAAGGGCTGGATGGCCTTCAACGCCGACCTCCCGGCCGGCTTCTACATCTTAAGGCGGGGAACGCGGGGCGCTCGCGTGCGCTTCCAACCCGTTTACCTGTGCGCCGGCTGGGAAACCCAGGTTTTCCTGGCTGCCCGCGACAAGCCTTCCCTGCGCACCCTGACGCTGAACATGGCCCGGCGCAACGCGGGGTTCGATTCCGGAAACGAGACCGTGCTGGCGGCCGAAGTGGTCCTCGACAGCTTGCGCCGCAGTGGAAGCAGCCTGGAGATCGTTACGAGCGAGCAGATGGCCACCTTGCTGAACAAGAAACCCGAAAATCCGTGGTTGGGTATGCTCGCGGCTTGGGTGTTGCTCGCCGCCCAGGAAGAAACGTCCGTGGAACGGGCGACAGACTCTGGTCAAAAAGTGCCCGTTCTGCTTCGGGAGGTGCGGAAGTTCCTTACGCTGGAAAGCAACCACCTGGGCGATCACCCGGATGTGCGCGCCTTGAGCCTTCGCGAAGAGGAAGCGGCACCGCAACCCTTTTGGTACCCGCCCCTGCTCCGGGTCGGTTTGAAGCGGGTTCACCGCCACGCCACCCGGTTTGCCGAAACCATTCCGGTCGATAGCCTCACCGACTGCGTGCTGGACAGCCTGCTGGCCAACTCACCGTGGACGGCCTGGCGATCCCTGGACCGTCCACCGCAGCTTGAACAAAACGACCCGGTATCCAGCCGTGGCAGACACCTGTTCACGCCCCACAAAGCGCCCCTGCCACCCGCTTCCGCGTACCCAACGCAGCCGGCGGACTTCCTGCCGGGCACGTCGCCCAAGGCGCCTTTGTTTCGCCTGACCCCCGGCCCGGAAGCGGGGGCGTCCGCCCAAGATTTTCAAAGCGACGCGCCCGCGGCGCCCAACCCGGCCGCGCTTCACGACGTGCCCCTGCTTCAATTGGCCCAGACACTCACCCAAAGCGGCAACCTGCATTCCTTGCCGGAGGAAGTGATCCTGCCCGCGCAGTCGGTGACCAAACAACTGCTTGGGGTAGAACCAAAGGCAATCAGCGCCGCCAGTGGTCTGCCACTCGCCCGCACGGAGCGGGGGTTGGAACGCCTCCGAAGGAGCTGGGAGCAAACGTCCGAACTGTCGGTGGGCGGGGTTTCAACGGAGGCGGTATTCACCCCTTCCGAACGGATTATCCTGGAGTATGCGCTGCAAAATTCCGGAAAACCCGACCGGGACCGCCCGCCCCCCGTCGACCGGTCACCCGAAAACGACCCGGCAACCCCCTTCGAGACCGCCGGGTACCCGTCATTGACCATCGAAGATTGCGTTACCCGCCTGTATGCCGAGTCCAACCGTTTGAAAGCGGAGGCAAGGGATGTCTACCAAGTGAAGCAATTGCAGAACCGCCTGCAAAAGGTAGCCGATAACTTGCTGGAAAGTGCCGATTTCATCGTAATCACTGACCCGCAAGGCCGCATCCAATACGGCAACGGCGCGTTCATCCTGCTGCTTTCTCCCTCCGGGAACGAATCCATCCCTGCCCAGGAAGCAGTCAACGCAAAAGCGCACGCGGACCGGATTATCCAGGAAAACCTCTGGCACTGGGAAGGGATCTTCGCACCGGCAACCGTAGGTCACCGTACGATCTCCCGAACCACGGCGCGGTTGGCTTCTCCGGACTGGGACCTGTGGCGTACCGCTTTCAAGCCGGAATCCGGCGCGGTCGCCACGGCTTACTTCAACGTGCTTCGCCGCAAAGACGCCCCCCTCCTTGCCCCGGGCATTCTAAATGAAATCGAGCCGTTGCTTCCCAACCTAACGCTATTCACCTCGTTCTTCGCGCACGCACCCGCCCAAAGCCGAGGCGAATACGCCCAGCAACTGGAATCGCTGGCGCAACAATTGGAAGAAATCTTCCGCCGCTACCTGGCTGAGGCCACTGCCGACGGCGAAGCGCGGAATAACTGACGTTACGGGCTAAGTCCCGCTGCGGTTTTGCCGGGCGTAGAATCGAAAGAAGGGGTTCAAAACAGTGGGCTTGGGAGTGGACCACCGTTCTGGGCGCCCGTCACCAGGCGCGCAGAACGGTGGTCGGGAAGATCTTAGCGGGCACCGGCCAAACCCATTCAGCTCAGTGAACGGACGCAAAGTGACTCCCCGGCGATCTGCTGATGCCGGGGAGGGTCAGGAATATTTACAGCTTGAAGCTTACGCCCAGGGTAGAGTAGCCGATTGCACCGTAACCCACCTCCAGGAACACTCCCAAGTTGGGATTGAAGAAGTAACGCCCGCCGATGGTCACCCCTAACCGAAGTCCAAAATCATTGTCGTAATTACCGTTGAAGGCAGCATTGTCGTAGGTGTAACTGAGCGTACGGGCGCCCAGGTAAGCTGACGCGAACAAATCTATTTTTTCGGCATCTATACTGGAATCAAAAGCCTCGTTGAGCAAACTGGTTGCGTGTACGGTACCCTTGTCCCCAAAAGAGAAGGATGAGTAGCGGAAACTACCACTGTACTTGCGGGAATAAAACCCCAGATAAGGCCCTACGGCAAACTTGTCATCGAGGCTGTACTCCAAACTGGCACTCAGTGGCAGAAATCCACTGCCGGATCCTACGTAGCCGCCGTAGCCGACTGCGCCGAACGAAATGCCCGGACTGATGAGGATCGTTCCTTTTTCAAAACTGCCGCCGCCCGCCGTCTGAGCCCGGGCGGGGTTGGAAAATTGCACGAGTGAAAGGCAAACGCCGAGCATAACTGCATACTTTTTCATTGTTGATGAAAGGGTTTGGTTTAGGAATGAATGAAAAATGGCAGGAAGATAGCCAATAAACTGCTTTTGCAGAAAGATAGCCAATAAACTGCTTTTATTACCCAACTGGCAAAAAGTAAGCCTGCGCTGGTCGTCTGGTTACGCAAACCTGGGAAATGCGGGGGAATTTTTGACGCGAACAATTTCCACTTGTACCAGCGACGTTACGGATTGCGTGAAAGTGCGGTTGAAATGCGCTACGCACTGGAAAGCAAGCAACGGAAATGCTCCTCCATCAATAACTTCTCGGGCCAGCACCGGAGGGACCAGCCCGGGGCCGGGGCTGACAAGCGATGGAAGCCGGGGCCGAGTAACCCGGTAGTAAAGACGTTGGGTGGTGATTCCCGGACCATTGGACGCCGTGTTTCAGGCCCATCCCACCACAACGCCGTCGGCTTTCTCCCGCAGGGGAGCGGGAATGTGGGCCAACATTTCCGTTTTGAAGCATTCGATGAGCCTTTTTTTCAAGTGGCCCCGGTGTACGATGATGCTCACTTCGCGCTTGGGCTGAGGAGAAGCAAACTCCCGGACCAGCGCCCGCCGGTCCGGCCCCATGTCCACCGTAGCCAGGGCGGGCAGCAGCGTGAATCCCCGCTGGCTTTCCACGAGTTTGATTAGCATTTCCAGCGAGCCGGTCTTGTAGCGGAACGGGTGGCTTCCTCCTTTCCGCGTCTTCCCTTCGCACAGGTTGAGGACTTGGCTGCGGAAGCAGTGTCCTTCCCCCAGCAGCCACATGTCTTCCGTATCCAGTTGCCCGAACAAGGCCCGCTCGCCGGCCAGCAGGGGGTGTTCAGGGGAGGCAAAGACCACGAAAGGCTCGTAGAAAACGGGCATCTCAATGATGGCGCGGTCTTCCACCGGCGTCACCACCAGCCCCACGTCCAGCAGACCCAGTTTCAGCTTCTCGATGATTTGCTGGGTCAGCAAATCCTCTAACTCGAGTTGGATGTGGGGGTATCGCTTCAGGAAACTCGTCAGGAACAAGGGCAACAGGTAGGGAGCCAGCGTTGGAATGACGCCCACCTTCAGGCTTCCGCTGGTTTCATTCTTGGCATCCCGCACGGCCTCGTCGATTTGCCGCTTGGCATTCAGCACCAGCCGCGCCTGCGCAATCACGACCGTACCAATTTCGGTGGGCAGCACCGGGTGCTTGGTGCGGTCAAACAACTGCA
>JACMKY010000032.1 GCA_014379925.1 Cytophagales bacterium
CCGCATTGTACGACATTGTGGGAGACGAGTTGATCATCCAGCATTACAACCGGGGGTTCGAAATCCAGTTGCTTCGGGAAAAGATCAGCCATTTCTCGTTGCCTAACCACACCTTCGTCCGCCTCGTGCCCGATAGTACCAACGCAGCGCTCCGGGCGGGCTTCTACGACCAACTCTACGACGGGAAAGTGGCCGTGCTGGCGAAAAGAACGAAAATCGTGGAGGAATCCACTACCCAAGGGACAACCAGGAAAGAATTCGTGTCGCAGGACCGCTATTTTATCCGGAAAGACCAGGCGTATTATCCGGTAAAAAGCAAAGGATCAGTGATGAACGTGTTTAAGGACCGGAAAAAACCCCTCTCGAAATACCTGAAAGAGAAAAAAATCCGCTTTCGGGAGGACCCCGAATACGCCACCGTCGCGCTGGCCCGGTACTACGATACCCTGGGCAATCCACAATGACCGTCCTCTGCCGCGCACTCTTCCCGTGGATGGGACTGCTGCTTTTCGTTTCGCACGCCTCCGGCCAGTCCCTCCCCGACGAACGGGTGAGCGGTGATTTCGCCGGCTTGCCCTTCGCGCAGTTCGTCCGCGCGGTCGAAACCCGGACCGGTTACCGGTTCTACTACGACCCGGCCCAAACCGACAGCCTGACGGTAAATCTGCGCGTGGAGAAGAGACCCCTCCGGGCCGTGCTGGCCCAGCTCTTCGCCGGCACCGATTTTCGCTTCGCAATCGATTCCAAGCGGGTGTTCATCACCCGGGGGCAGGAGATCCGGACGGAACTTCCCGTGGGTTTCTTCGACCGGGAAGCCCCGGCGGCAACCGACGACACCCTGGTGGTGGTGGCGGCTAGTCCGGGTGCGGAAAAGAAGGAGAAACGCATAACCCCGGCCGAAAGCAAGCGCTACGAATTCGGGGTCGAAACCAGCAATCCTCAGCCCGGCAAAGCCAACCTGGCGGGCTACGTCCGCAACATCGAATCGGGCGAGCCGGTGGTCGGGGCCGCCGTGTACGTCGAAAATCCCCGAATCGGGGTCACCACCGACCAGTTTGGTTATTACTCCCTGACTTTGCCCCGGGGGCGCCACGAGTTGGTCATCAAAAGCATCGGGCTGAAGGGTACCCGGCGTCAGATCGGGCTGCACGCGGACGGCAAACTGGACATCGAACTGCTGGAAGACGTGATTCCGCTGCGCGAGGTGGTCATCGAAGCCGAGAAGGACGCGAACGTGTCGGGGCTGCAGATGGGCCTGGAAAAGCTGGACATCAAGACCATCAAGCAGGTGCCCACTGCCTTCGGCGAAGCCGACATCCTGCGGGTGATCCTCACCTTGCCGGGCGTGAAGTCGGTGGGCGAAGGCACCACCGGTTTCAACGTGCGGGGCGGGGCGGCCGACCAGAACCTGATCCTTTTCAACGACGCGACGATCTACAATCCGTCGCACTTGTTCGGTTTCTTTTCGGCCTTCAACCCCGACGTGCTGAAAACCGTGGAACTCTACAAGAGCAGCATTCCGGCCCGCTACGGGGGGCGGCTGTCGTCGGTGCTGGAAATTACCACCCGCGACGGCAACAAGAAGAAGTTCGCGGGCTCGGGGGGCGTGGGCCTGCTCACGGGCCGACTCACCCTGGAGGGACCCCTGGTCAAGGACAAGACATCCTTCCTGGTGGCGGGCCGCTCCACCTACTCCGACTGGTTGCTGAAGCGGCTTCGCAACGCCTCCTTCCGGAACAGCCAGGCCTCCTTCTACGACCTTAACGCGCACCTTAGCCACGAATTCAACGACAAAAACAGCCTTTACCTCACGGGCTACGTCAGCCAGGACCAGTTCAAGCTCAACAGCGACACCGCCTACACCTACCGCAACCAGAACATCACCCTGAAGTGGAAGCACGTTTTCAACAACCAACTCTACGGGGTTTTCACCGGGGGCTACGGCCGGTACCAGTACGCGGTTTCGAGCGAGCAGAACCCGGTGAACGCCTTCGAGCTGGCCTTCGCCGTCAACCAGGCCAACGTCAAGGCGGATTTCAGTTACTTCCCCACGGCCAAACACACCCTCGATTTCGGGATCAGTTCGATCCGTTACCAACTGTACCCGGGCAACTTCGGACCCCGCGGCGGCCAGTCGTTGATCGTGCCGGACGTGATGCCCGCCGAGCAGGCGCTGGAAAGTGCCGTCTACATCAGCGACCGGTTTGACGTTCACCCCCGGCTGTCGCTCTACGCGGGCCTGCGGTATTCGCTTTTCCACTACCTGGGACCCAAGCAGGTGCTGCGCTACCCGGCCGACGTGTCGCGGGAAGAAGGCAACGCGCGGGATACCGCCGCCTACCGGTCGGGCGACGTCATTCAAACCTACGGCGGTCCCGAATACCGGCTCTCGGCCCGGTACGCCTTTTCGGAAAATACGTCGGTGAAGGCCAGCTACAACACGCTGCGGCAGTACCTCCACCTGCTGTCCAACACCACGGCCATCTCGCCCACCGACGTCTGGAAGCTGAGCGACCCCAACATCCGGCCGCAGTGGGGCGAACAGGTTTCGTTGGGCGTGTACCGGAACCTGAAATCCAATACCATCGAAACGTCGGTGGAGGTGTATTACAAAACCCTGCGGAACTACCTCGACTACAAGAGCGGCGCTACGCTGATTCTGAACCCGCACGTGGAGACGGACGTGATCAGCACCGGGGGCAAGGCTTACGGGGTGGAGGTGATGGTGAAAAAGCTGACCGGAAAACTTAACGGCTGGGTGAGCTACACTTACGCCCGCTCCCTGCTCCGGATGAACGACCCGCTCGCCGGGGAATTGGTTAACGGGGGCCGGTTCTACCCCAGCAACTTCGACAAGCCCCACGACTTCACGTTCATCGGCAACTACCGGTTCAGCCGCCGGTTCAGCCTCTCGCTCAACCTCACCTACAGCACGGGCCGGCCCATCACCCTGCCCCTGGCCAAGTACGACCTGGCTGGCTCAAAGCGGGTCTTCTATTCGGAACGCAACCAATACCGCATCCCGGATTACTACCGGGCCGACGTTTCGATGAACATCGAGGGAAACCACAAGGTGAAAAAGCTGAGCCACAGCTCGTGGACGCTGGCCATCTACAACCTGATGGGCCGCAAAAACGCGTATTCAGTTTATTTCAACTCCCAGCAAGGGAACGTGAAGGGCTACAAGCTGTCCATTTTCGGCCAGCCCATTCCCACCGTCACGTACAACTTCCGGTTTTAAGCAGGTGAGTGAAGGAGTAGCGTCGATGCAATGCACCGACGGGTGAATCCGCAGACGTTTAAGGTGAACTACTCAGGAGAATTCCAAACGTCGTTCATCGCTGCTTTGCCGTTTAACAACGGCGTTTCGTGGCTGGTAAAAGTATTCTTTTTCACCCAAGTGCGGACAAAATACCGGTCAACCAACCACGATCAGCGACCACTTCGAGTGACTTACCGGATTCATTTTGCAAACGGCACCCGCGGACCAACTACCCCGTCAACGACTTTTCGGGCCGGGGGCGGCGGGTTCGGGCCGGGGCCGACAGGCGGTAGAAGCGAAGCGTAAGCAACACGGCGGAAACGGTCAGCCCCACCGACAACCCGATCCAGATGCCCGGCGCGTTCAGACCGAACCGGAAGGCCAGCAGGTAGCCCAGCGGCAGGCCGATGATCCAGTAGGCGAACAGCGTGATGACGGTCGGAATGTTTACGTCGGCAATGCCCCGCAGCACCCCCAATCCCACGACCTGGATGCCATCGGAAAGCTGGAAGAACCCGGCGATGACCACCAGCGAAACGGCGATCTCGGTTACCCGCGGGTCCTGGATGTAGAGCCGCACCAGCGGTTCGGTGGCGATGAGGAACAGCCCGCAGCAGCCCGCCATGAAGAAGGCCGTCAGGGCAAAAGCAACCGTTCCCGCCCGCACCACCCCGGCCTGGTTGCCCCGTCCGGTGGCTTCGCCCACCCGGATGGAGCCCGCCGCCGCCAGGCCGGAGGCCATCATGTAGGTGATGGAAGCCAGGCTGATGGCAATCTCGTGGGCCGCCAGCGGATATTTACCCAGCCAGCCCACTACGACGATGGCCACCGTGAAGGCCGCGATCTCGAAAAAATACTGCAAGCCGCTGGGAAGACCGAGCCGGATGATCCGGCTGAACAGGTGCTTGGGTTGCCCCGGCCGGGGAAGGGCCCGCCAATAGGGCTTGAACACCCCGGCCCGCGATACGTAGGCCAGAATCAACGCGGCCATTCCAACGCGGGCGATGAGGACCGACAACGCCGATCCCCTCACCCCGAGGGCCGGGAAACCCCAGTGGCCGTGGATGAGCAACCAGTTGGAGAGCACGTTTACCCCCAGCCCCGCCAACGTGATGTACATCGCTATGCGGGTGTGCGATAGTCCGTCGCCAAACTGCTTGGCCGCCACGAATACCAACAGGGGAACGATTGATACGCCACTGATCAGCAGGTACTCCCTGGCCAATACGGTGATCTCAGCAGTTTGCCGGAATACCCCGAACGAATTGGCCAGCAGTCCAATAACCAACACCAGCCCAGTTCCCGTGCCCAGGCCAATGAACACGCCGTCGCGAAACAGTTGTTTGCAGCGGTACCAATCGCCCGCTCCGTTGGCATTGGCAACCATGGGGGCCACTACCGATAAGGTGCCAATGCCCAGGATGGCGACGACGAAGAAGATGGAGTTGGCGATGCCCACCGCGCCCAAGGCCGCCGCGCCCAACGGCCCGACCATTACGTTGCTGACCACTCCCATCAGCACGACGCCCAGTTGCCCGATCACGATGGGATAGCTGAGCCGAAGGGTAGCCAGCAGGTCGGGGCGGTAGAGTAGCCAGAGCGGTTTCACGGGTACCGGAGGGAGAGGGAAGCCGCAAACTTACCCAATTTTACCACCGAAAAAAGCGGGTCGGGTCCCTGGATGGGTTGTTTCGACGCAGTGTTTTTCGTCGTGGCCGCCGGGCAACCCGGCGAATAGAAATTTCCGGGAAGACTGGCCCTTGGTTAGCGCTTCGAACGGGACCTACTTAGCGATGACCGGGAAGCAACGCGGTTTCCCGGTTCGTCAAATCCGTTGGGGGCAGTGGCTACCGGAGGAACCAATACGGCTTGGTTACCCGAAAATTGAAAGTTCCGGGGTGAATAGTTAGCCCGCGAGGAAATTTTCTGCGACGTTAAGCACGACTTGACGCGCCCTCCCCGAACGAAGGCGTGCTTTTTGTTTTTATTCTGGTTAAATTTGCCGCGTATTCATTTCCCGAATACCGCCGCGAAAAATTTTTCCTCCGGCTCCCCAAAACGAATCCGATCACCCTCAACTCAACCGATTTTGAAAGAATACGGAGCAAACGTCCAGAAACTGGTGGACTACATCATTACGATCGAAGACCGCGACCGGCGCAACAAGTACGCCCACACCCTGGTGGAACTGATGCGCCAGATCCACCCGGGCATGCGCGATGCCCAGGATTACTCCAACAAACTCTGGGATGATCTCTACATCATATCGGGCTTCAACCTGGACGTGGACAGTCCTTACCCCTTACCCGAGAAAGACCTGCTGGGGAAAAAACCCAAGCCCGTCGGCTATAATACCCACAACCTTAAATACAAACACTACGGCCGCAACGTTGAATTGCTCATCGAGAAGGCCATTCAAATCGACAACGAAGACGAAAAGTTCGTGGCTATCGTCTACATCGGCCGGTTGATGAAGACTTTCTACGGCACCTGGAACAAGGAAAACGTGGAGGACGCGGTCATCCTGGAACACCTGCGCGAAATGTCGGGCAACCAACTCAGCCTGCCCCTGGAGCGGGTGAGGGCGGAAAGTCTCTTCGACGGATCACCCCGCGAACGGAGCAGCCCGGTGAGCAACAATCCCGGCCGCAACCCCAACGTCGGCTCGGTGGGCAACGCCGTCCGGAGAAACAACAACGTACCGGGCAACGTCAACCGCCGGATGCCCGACAACAAGCGCAAGAACAAGCCGCCTCAATAAACATCCGTCACCGGCATCCGTTTCCTGCCCCGGCGTCCGTGCGCCCGGGCTTTTTTGTTCGTTTGTAACCGGAAAGCACGCGCGTGGTTTTCCGGTCGCGATTCACAGCGTTTGGGGGTCGATTGCTTTTCTGTTTCCAGAAAACATCCGCACTTTTGCGAACCACATCAAGTTCCGTCATCCCATGTCATCTTTCCAGATCCGAGGAGGAATTGCCCTCAAGGGCGACATTACCCCGCAAGGTGCCAAGAACGAAGCCCTGCAAATCCTGTGTGCCGTGCTGCTGACGGCCGACCCGGTGGTCATCCACAACATTCCCGACATCCGGGACGTGAACAAACTCATTGAATTGCTGGGGGATATGGGCGTAAAAGTGACCCCGCTGGGCGAAGGCTCCCGCCGCTTCCAGGCCGACGACGTGGACCTGGACTACCTGGAATCGCCGGCCTACAAGGAAAAGGCCAGTGCCCTGCGCGGCTCCGTCATGGTGTTGGGCCCGCTGCTGGCCCGCTTCGGCAAAAGCAAGATTCCCAAGCCCGGGGGCGACAAGATCGGACGCCGACGGCTGGATACGCACTTTCTGGGCTTCGAGAAGCTGGGTGCCAAGTTCAGCTACGATGCCAACGACGGCTTCTACCACATCGATGCGTCCGACTTGCGGGGTTGTTACATGCTGCTCGACGAAGCCTCGGTCACCGGCACGGCCAACGTGTTGATGGCGGCGGTGCTGGCCCAAGGCACCACCACGATCTACAACGCCGCCTGCGAACCCTACATCCAACAACTGTCCCGGATGCTCAATTCGATGGGCGCGAAAATCAGCGGCGTGGGCTCCAACCTGCTCACCATTGAGGGAGTGGGGAAGCTGGGGGGCACCGAACACACGATGCTGCCCGACATGATCGAAATCGGCAGCTTCATCGGGCTGGCCGCCATGACGCAATCGGAGGTGACCATCAAGAACGCCCGCATCGATCAGTTGGGCCTCATTCCGAACGTGTTCCGGAAGTTGGGCATTCAGCTGGAATTCCGCGGCGACGACATCCACATTCCCGCCCAGGACCACTACGAAATCGAGACCTTCATCGACGGTTCCATCCTGACGGTGGCCGACGCGCCCTGGCCCGGCTTCACGCCCGACCTGCTCAGCATCGTGCTGGTGGTGGCCACCCAGGCGAAAGGAACCCTGCTGATTCACCAGAAAATGTTCGAGAGCCGCCTGTTCTTCGTCGACAAACTCATCGAGATGGGGGCGCAGATCATTCTCTGCGATCCGCACCGGGCAACGGTCATCGGCCTCAACCGGCAAAATCCCCTGCGGGGCCTGCGGATGTCTTCGCCCGACATCCGGGCGGGCGTATCGCTGCTGATCGCGGCGCTGTCGGCCCGGGGCACCAGCATCATCGACAACGCCGAACAGATCGACCGCGGATACCAACGCATCGACGCCCGCCTGCGAAGCCTGGGCGCTGACATCGTGCGGCTCTAAGCAGTCAAGTCCGCGTACCATCCGGTAAGTACCCGGTGTTGCGCGGACCTGACTGCCCCGTTGGAGGCCAAGTAGGAGTAACTACGGACAAAGTTGCTGACCGGAAGTC
Source organism: Cytophagales bacterium (assembly GCA_014379925.1). Classification (GTDB taxonomy): domain Bacteria; phylum Bacteroidota; class Bacteroidia; order Cytophagales; family ES-bin-26; genus ES-bin-26. The sequence goes on from JACMKY010000032.1 coordinate 7,622, forward strand.
CCGTCAGCGACGACTGGTTGCGTGGCTGATTCCCAAATTGCCGCTTGGCAACCGCGGCGACAAGTTGAAAGCCTCCCTTTAAAACCCTCCGAGAACCGTCATTTTTCTCTTTTGCCGCCCTTGATTATCCTTTCGCACCAGCCATCAAAAGTGCCTGGTGCAGGGATTTTCTGCTTCGGGGGCGCTCGTCACCAGCTGTCCGCTCGGAGTCGGAAGGACGGTGCTCACCACCCTATTTGGTAATTGGCAGTGGCGGCCGACTGCCCTGGTTGGTAATTGCGCCCAACCTTACAGGCCCGCAAAAGCCGGTCTTATCGCACCGGACAAAACCTTTTTAGCGCTCATCTTTACGAAAACATTAACTTCTAATTTTATGATGGTCCTACAAGAACAGCTTGGGCAACTCCGCCAGAAGATGCAGCGAGATGCGCCGGCGGTGATGGCAGCCGTCGGGCGGTTGACGACGGAATTGAAAAAAGATGGACTGC
>JACMKY010000296.1 GCA_014379925.1 Cytophagales bacterium
GATAAAAAAGGCGATGCCCAACAGCGCGTACACCACCGCGACGGGGGGGCCATTGGATATTTCCGTATCAAAATGGACCTTGGCAAGCGGCTGCAACCGCACGGCAAACACGTCTCCCCGCTCGTCTGGCTGGGCGCCCTTCTTTTTGAGATTCGCCAGATTGGCCGGAAAGTACTTTTGAGCAAACGCCTTTAACCGGTTTTCGAACGTTGCCTGATCTACCCGGGGCGCCAATTTTACAAAAACCTGGTGTGATTTATTCTCCCACTTGTTTTGATCCGCGCGGTAATTGGGAAAATTCTCCATCCGGATCAAGGCTTCGTATCGGATGGACGAATTCTGCGGGGCATCTGCCAACACGCCGGTCACCAGGTATCCCTTTTGATTGCCTTCGCTGCCGACCAGCAATTGTTTGCCCAGGGGGTCTTCGTTGCCAAATACCGCCTTCGCCGTGCTTTCGCTGATGAGGATGCTGCTCAGATCCCGCAGGGCCGTTGCCCGATCGCCTTTGAGGAGCGGGAAAGAAAAGATTTCCAGAAAATCCGGATCCGTCAGGTAGACCTCTTTATCCAAAGACTTCCCTTTGTATTCCACCAGGCTCTTCCTCGCCGTCATGATTCTGGCGGCGGCTTCTATTTCCGGGTATTCGGCCTTCAAGGCCGGCGCCAGGGGCACGGGCATCCCACCGCTCCGATCCGCCCTTTCCGGATCGTTGGAGAAAAAGTACGTCTGGAAAATACGGTCGCCATCCCGGTGAAAGGAATCGAAGGTGAGCTGCAAATAAGCCGTCAGAAATAAAAACAGACAGATGCAGAAGGCCACGGAAAGGCCCACCACGTGGATGGCGGCGTACGCTTTGTTTTTCCAGAGGTTACGCAAGGCGATGGTAAGGTAATTTCTGAACATATTTGATTGGAACAAGGGAGTGGCAGGATAAGGAGTGGATTTTCGTCGAATGGCAAAGGGCCGCACGGAACTCAACACGTCCCGCGCGTAGCGTCGGCGGGCTCTTCGAATGCCCATCAGGGGAATGCGCTGGCGGAACAACTCGTCCAGATCGCCTTCCAGTTCTTCCACCAGGTGGGGGGCGCAGAAGCCGTGCAGCAGACGGGTGGCCCAGCGGGGCGGTTGGGGAGCCGGTGGCTTTTTCACGTCCAGGCAGTTTTCGGGATGGCTTCCCACATTTGGTTGCGCAACTGCCGTACCTCTTGCAGGGCCGTCCGACCGGCCACCGTCACTGAGTAGAGCCGCTTGCGGCGTCCGCCCCGCTCGGAGGTGGCGCCGCCCATCCGGGAGCTAACCAAGCCCTTTTCTTCGAGCCGGTGCAGGGCCGAGTGCACCGCCCCCAGGTTCACCGAACGGCCCATCTGTCCTTCGATTTCGGTCGTAACGACTGCTCCGTAGGCGTCTCCCGACCGGATGGCCACGGCCAGCAACACCACTTCCTCAAATTCGCCCAAGTAAGTTCCTTTCATCTGACTTAGTTAGTTGCGTAAATGTACAACAAATGAAGGACCAAGGTCAAAAAGGTCACTGGGGGTTCTTTAGGCCGGTTTTCTTCAGGGGATACGCCCCCGTAGGTGTTCGGAAACGAACACCCAACTGTCCGTTTTTAGCAGGCAAGGCCAGAGAATGGCAAAAAAAGAATTGAGAAAGCAGTGTTTTTGGTAACGGGAATCGGTTTCAAATGGCCTCAGTCTACTCCCTGCCAGGGTCGGATTGATCCCGGCAGGGAGTGTATGTTCCTGGCATCTGAATGAGGTAGCTTACGGAAAGGACAAGTCCAGCGATCTGATAAACTTCCTTCCCTCACATCGCTCCTTCCTTCATCTTCTCGGCGTTTTCGGCGATGCGAAGTTGTTCCATAAAGTCTTCCACGTCGCCATCCATCACGGCGGAGAGGTTGTGGACGGTGAAGCCGATGCGGTGATCCGTCACGCGGCCCTGCGGGTAGTTGTAGGTGCGGATCTTGTCGGAGCGGTCGCCGCTGCCCACCATGGAGCGGCGTTGGGCACCCACTTCGTCGTGGTGCTTCTGCCATTCGATTTCGTAGATGCGGGAACGGAGCACCTTCAGCGCCTTCTCGAAATTCTTCATCTGGGATTTCTCGTCCTGACACTGCACCACAATGCCCGAAGGAATGTGGGTGAGCCGAATGGCGGATTTGGTGGTGTTCACCGACTGTCCGCCCGGTCCGGAAGCGCAGAAGATGTCCTTGCGGATATCGTTCATGTTGAGGTCCACTTCCACTTCTTCCGCTTCGGGCAGCACGGCCACGGTGGCCGCCGAGGTGTGTACGCGGCCCTGGGTTTCGGTGGTCGGCACGCGCTGCACGCGGTGCACGCCCGATTCAAACTTCATCAGCCCGTACACGTCTTCGCCCGATACGGTGGAGATGATTTCCTTGTAGCCGCCCGCGGCGCCTTCGGCAAAATCGAGCGTTTCCATGCGCAGCCCTTTTTTCTCGCAGAACCGCTGGTACATCCGGTAGAGATCACCGGCGAAGAGGGCAGCCTCGTCGCCCCCCGTGCCGGCCCGGATTTCCAGGACCACGTTTTTGCTGTCGTTGGGGTCTTTGGGAACGAGCAGGTCGCGGATGGCTTCTTCCATCGCTTCCCGCCGGGTAGTTAGTTCTTCGAGTTCGGCCTTGGCCAGTTCACGGAAGTCCGGATCCTTTTCCGTTTCCAGCATGTGCCGGGCGCTGTCCGTGTTTTGCAGCAGCAGTGAGTAAGCATTGTACCGCGTCACGATCTTCTCCAAATCCTTGTATTCCTTGCTGAGTTTGGAGAACTTCTGCATATTCGTTACCGCCTCCGGTTGCACAATGAGTTGTGCAACCTCCTCAAAACGCTGCTTGATGGCTTCCAACTTGTCGATCATACGGCTGATTCGGATAAGTATTTGCCCACAAAGGTACTAAATAATCCGCCTCCCCGGTTGCCGCGCCGACCCCGGGAGTCGGCGCGGGTTCAGACAACTGATTCAACCGTTCACGAAAAACCGGAGAGCGGCTCCCCTTTTCAGGCAAAAATTTCCCGAGTAAGAAATCCGCGGCAATCGAATGTCATTCGTAGCGGGGACTGCCTATTTTTGACCCCTGGACAAGATGGCTTGGGGGCGTACGGGGGATTTATCACGCAACCGGATTAAAATCGTGCATCCAGTGATTACGCTGATAAATTACCTTTTCGGAGTGCAAAGGATTTATCATTCAACCAGCTTAAAAATCATTCCGCAATGAAAACGAAAGAACTACCCCGTATTTTTTTGACCGCGTTGTTGTTGCTAACCGGGCTCTGCCGGGTACAGGCCCAAACCAGCGACTACCGGTTCCATTCCGTCTTTATGTACAACTTCACCAAATACATTCAATGGCCGGCGGCGGCCCAGACGGGTGACTTCGTGATCGGCGTAATGGGAAACTCGTCCATCATCGCCGAACTGGAGAAGATGGCGACCAACAAAACGGTGGGCCAACAGAAAATCGTGGTCAAAAAATTCAGGAACGTAGCCGACATCAGCAATTGTCAGATGCTGTTCATTCCCAGCGCCGACAACGTGGATTTTGAAGCGGCGTTGGCCAAACTAAGCGGTAAATCTACCCTGATTCTGACCGACAAAGACGGATTGGGGCGGAAAGGCAGTGGCATCAACTTCGTGCTGGTGAATGGCAAGTGGAAGTTTGAACTCAACAAGGATGCTACGCAGAATGCGGGCCTGAAGGTATCGCAGGAGTTGAGCCGATTGGCCATTTTATTGTAAATATCCGCGAGTTAATTTTATGAGCGCCAAGAAATTCAATATAAGCATTGGTCAAAGGATTACCGGTGGATTTCTAATCCTCATCGTGGTTTTCACGCTCAATGCGGGCCTAAGTATCTACACCGTCAGCCAGAGCGGTTCGATCATCCAGCAATCCTGGCGGGTCATCAACCCTTCCCGGGATGCGTTGAGCAAGATGAAGCTGCTGGTGACCAACGCGAAGATGTACGGCACCAACTGGGTTTTTCTGCCGAGCAACACCGAAGACAAAGAAGCCCTCAAAAGGCTTCACGAAACCGATTATCCCCGCCTGAAGAACCAGCTCGACTCGCTGAAAAAGGAGTGGCGGGACACCACCCAGGTCGTTCGGCTGGATTCCATCTTCTCCGTTTTCGAGGCCGTACTCCTGAGCGAAAAGAGGATCATGGACAAGATGGTTACCTTCGAGAATTACGAAGACCCGGAAGTTAAATTTGAGGCTTCCAACGCCATCGACTCCGAGGTGCTGCCCAAATCAGCCTGGGCCATCCGGAAAACGGATGAACTGCTGACCGAGAAAATCAAGGAAGCCCAGGGAGCCTCGGCCAGCCTGATCGCCTCCTTCAATACCCTCCGCCTCATTACCATCAGCCTGGGGCTGGCGGTGATTCTGGTGGGAATCGCGGCGGCCCTGTTGATCACCCGTTCGATCACCAAACCCATTGGGTACATCAAGAACATCATCCAGCAACTGGGCAAGGGCGAACTGCCCCAGGATAGCCAGAACCACTTCAACGGCGACGAGATGGGCGAAATGGCCGAAGCCGTGGAAAAACTGGTGGTGGGCTTGCGTTCCACTTCGCAGTTTGCCGAAGGCATTGGCCAGGGAAGCTACCAGGCCGAATTCACGCCGCTGAGCGAAAACGACGTGTTGGGAAATGCCCTTATCGAGATGCGTAACAACCTCCAGAAAGTGGCCGAAGACGACAAGAAGCGGAACTGGGCCACGGAGGGAATGGCTATTTTCGGGGAAATCCTCCGCAAGCACAACGCCGACATCACCCGCCTTTCCGACGAAATCATCTCCAACCTGGTCCGGTACACCAAGGCCAACCAGGGCGGTTTGTTCATCGTCAACGACGAAAACGAGCAGGAACCCTACCTGTACCTCGCGGCTTGCTACGCCTGGGACAAGAAGAAATACCTCGAACAGAAGGTTTACCTGGGCGACGGCCTCACCGGACAGGCGTGGCAGGAAAAGGAGACGACCTACCTGACTGAAGTACCCGACCAGTACATTTACATCACGTCGGGGTTGGGTGAAGCCAATCCCAGGAGCATCCTCATCGTGCCGCTCAAAGTCAATGAACAAGTGTACGGAGTGGTGGAAATCGCTTCGTTCAACGAGTTTTCGCCGCACGAACAGGAATTCGTGGCGCGCATTGCCGAAAGCATTGCCTCCACCATTTCAACGGTGAAAATCAACCAACGCACCCAGGGGCTGCTGGACGAGTCCACGCAGATGACGGAACAGATGCGGGCGCAAGAAGAAGAGATGCGGCAGAACATGGAAGAACTGCAAGCCACCCAGGAAGAAATGCAGCGGTCGCAACGGGACACCCAGGACCGGGAGGCGGTCTTCTACCGTATCCAGTGCATCCTGGAGACGGATGCTCAGTTCCGCATCACCCTGGCTACGCCGGCGTTGCTCGCCCGCCTGAAAAACAGTGCCAGCGATCTGCTGGGCGCTTCAGTGGAAACGCTCTTTGCCGACGCCGGACAATTCGAACCGGTGAAGCGGGCGGTGAGTCAGGAGACTTCCTGGTCGGGAACGGTGCACCTGAAAGACAAGCACAACGAACCGGTCTGGTTCCAGCTTTCCGTTTTTCCACCGGAGGGGACCTCCGATGACGCCGCTAAGCTCCTGTTCCTGCTCAACGACCTGAGTGAATTGCAGCTGAAGCCGGTCGGGTAGCGTCGAAGAAGGATGCGTACTGGTTGCGGCGGTTGCCGTTCGTTGGCTTGTTACGGACCGGCGCAATTTTAAATTACGGAAGAAAAAGACTTCATAGCGGGGCCTTGTGGAAGATCCGGGTAATCTCCGGTGGTTGAGTTATTCCAATTGCCATCGGCCAGCCCGAACCTATCCCCGGCAAAATCGTTAACTTGCCAACGCGGTTGACGCCTGAATTCCCCATCAATACGATGCTTTTGTCTGTCCCCTTCCCCCGCGCCGCCCGGCGGCTGGTGTTCCTTGCCGTTTCGGCCGGCTGCCTGGCGTGCGGCAACCTGAAGGAAAAGGGCTACGACACCCGCGCCATTGCCGACGAAATTCAAAACCGAAAGATCAAGCGGGTGACGTCCGCGCAGTTGGAGGCCGCGGCCAACGAGTGGGGCAGCCAGGTGGCCCGCGTGGCCCAACGCGACCTGGAGGATGGGTTGTCGGCCGCCTTGGCCCGCTATCCGCTCGAACAAGCCGCCGCGTATTGCGACGTGGCCCGCCTGCCGCGCGCCGATTCCGCCAGTCGGGCCTACGGGGCGGTTCTGAGGCGGATTGGCCTTCGCCACCGGCCGGACTCAATTGCTCCGGTCGATCCCGCCCTGGCAACCATGGAGGGGCAACTGCTGGATGCCTACCGGTACAACGCCGAAAACAAGCTGCCGCCGTCAACCAACGTGCAACGCATTGCCGACAAGTATTTGCTTTTCACCTCTCCCGTCCTGCTCGAAAATCCGCTTTGCCGCCGCTGCCACGGGGAAGCAGGGCCGGACCTTTCCCCGGCTGATTACCAAAAGCTGACTGCGCAATACAACCTGGACAGCCTGACCAACCGGAAGAAGGGTAACCTGCTGGGGATGTGGAGCATTACCTTCGAAAAAAAGGAAATGATCAAGCGGATGGCGGTGGATAATTGACAATGACCAATCCAAGGCGGCGGTTCGCGGCCGGTCCGCCGATTACGGGACCGCCGTCGGCGGATGCCGGGCGGTTCCTTCGGACTGGGAGGCGCTGTTCGCGCCGTTACTTCGTAAGGCTGCTGCGCAGCCAGTCCGCCGGTGCGGTTGCTTCGCACTGGGCTGCTGCGCAGCCGGTCCGCCGGTGCGGTTGCTTCGCAAGGTGCGGGCACGACACCGACCCGTTGATCGATCCCTGATTAGTACGCGTTCTTTTCTCCCCTGAAGACGTTGTAGACAGTTAGAAAGATGATTTTCAGGTCGAGCAGGAAACTCCAGTTCTCCATGTAAAGCACGTCGTACTCCACCCGTCTTTCCATCAGCCAGGTTTCGGCCGTTTCACCCCGGTAGCCGTTTACCTGGGCGTAGCCGGTGATGCCCGGCAACACGAAGTGCCGCACCATGTACTTGTCGATGGTTTTGGAGTAGGTTTCCAGCTGGTTGATCATGTTGGGGCGCGGGCCCACCACCGACATATCGCCCAGCAGGACGTTGAAGAACTGAGGCAACTCATCCAGGCTGGTTTTGCGCATAAAAGCCCCTACTTTCGTAATGCGCGAATCATTTTTGGTGGCCTGTCGCTCACCCTGCTGGTTGACGCGCATCGAACGGAACTTGTAACAACCAAACAGCTTGTTTCTTCGGCCGGGTCGCAGTTGCTTGAAAAACACCGGTCCCGGCGATTCCAGCTTGATGAGCAGCGCAATGACGGGGAGAATGAAGGGAAAGACCAGCAAAATGACCAGCAACGAAAAGACGATGTCAAACGTCCGCTTGATGATCCGGTTGATCAGCAGACTAAGCGGTTCTTTGCGAAAAGTCATGATGGGCACGTTGTTGTAGAAGTCGATGTTGACCTTGCGGTTGACCAACCCCCGGAAGTCGGGTGCAATCTTGAAGTAGATGAAGTTGTTGTCGGCAAAATCAGCGATGTCCTTGATGAGGTCAGCGTTTCGCATCGACATCGCGTAGTAGATTTCGTTCACTCCCTCGCTCAGGCAGTATTCTTTCAGGTGGCGTAATTTTCCCTTGATGATCAGGTTCGGGATTTCGGGTTGGTCGTCGAAGAAACCCATAAATTTGAACCCCACGTTGCTGTTGAAAATCAACTGGTGATACAGCTCATTGCCCGCGTACCCCGCGCCCACGATCACGAATTTCTTCTGGTTAATGCCCGACCGCTTGAAGATGTTCAGGACGGCAACGAAAAACAGGCGCGAGAGGAGGATGAAGGTGACGGCAATGAGGAACGCGTAGACCAGGAATGAACGGGAAAGGTCGTACACTTTCAAACTCCACACGTAGACGAAGATCAGGAAAGCGTACATGCAGAAAGCGTAAAACAGGCTGGTGGCCAGGGTGCCGTACCGGAAGAGCGTATTGACGCTGTACTGGTTGGTGAACAAGGCCGAAGTGATCCAGGCGAGGTTGAAAATCACGAACAGGGAGAGGTAATAGTCCTCGTAATTGTAGGGATTGTCAAAACGGATGGGGTGCCCGAATCGCAGGTAGTAGGCCAGTTTGCTGGCCAGGTCGGTCAGAAAAAAGTCCCCGACCAACGGGATGAGGCCGATAAACCGGGAATAGGGTACGTTTCTATTCATGATGAAGTTAATTCATTTCCCAACCCGGCACCGGCCGCCTGGTTCGGGCCGGGTGTTTCAGGCAGTCAGTTTTCGTGCGCACGGGCGGGCAGGTTCCTCTTTTCCCACTCGGCTTGTTCCTTCTCCATTTCCCGGCGTTCTTGCTCGCTGAACCGGAAGCTGATCAGCCGGTCCAGGTCGGGTTGTCCAGCATCTATCCAACATGTGTACCAAAAGTCACCCGTCATCCGGATGGATTTGCGCATCTGACGTTCCACCTGGCCGTCCAGCATCGCCGCGTAGGCTTGCGAAAAAGATTTGGAGTACGCGCGGACCGTCAGGCCGTTCCTTTCCTCGAAGCTGTATTTCCGGTCTTCCCCAACCCGTTGCGTCAACTGGCGTTCGAACCGCAACACGGAATCCAGGGCGTTGTTGGCTTGGATGACGGCCTGCCAGGCGGACCGTTGCGGGGATTCCAGGTAAGTAGCCGGTCCCAGGAAAAAATCGTACCCATCGGCAAACAACTCCGGCAGCCGCGATTCCCAGAAGCCGTGGATGCCGACCTGACCGGTTTGCTGACCGTTGTAGTTGGAGGTGGTGTGGAGGGGCACGTTCGCATCGCCGATGTAGTGTCCCAGGTCGGCCGAGAGCCGCAGAATCCGCCCGGCATCCATTTGTCGGAACGCTTCCGTGAGCTCGAACTTCATCCGCTGGATGTGCCAGGGAACGATGCCGTAGGCCATCAGCGTGTCTTCCGAATAGTGGGCGACGGCATCCTTCCAGTAGCGGGGCAGTCGGTAGAGGGCACTGTCGCCGTACGCGTCGGCGTCGATGTAGTGGCGCGGGGCTTCGCCTTCCACCGCGTAGCGCCGCCGATCAGGATTGACCGCGTTTTCGGTCAGGTAGGCGATGTGGTACTTGTAGAAGCCCAGCATTTCGGGCGGTAACGTGAACACGGCCAGCCGGTTGATGCGCTGGTGGGCGAAAAATCCCCAAGCTCCGCCTTCCAGGGACATGCCCAGCAAAACCAACAAGAGCAAGCCTCTCTTCATCGTCCCCGTCTTAACTCGGTCATCGAGGGTCCAACTTAGGAAAAAAACCGGAGAGTTTGGTTTCTTCACTGATTTGAAAAGACTTCAAACGAAAAGTTGCCAAGCCTTATACACAAACACTTGTCTGACAGCGAAATAGAAGGATACGCTTGGTGCACGAAAGGAATTTATCGGGAACGCACTGACCGAAAGTGACGCGAAGACGCTCGAAAGGGGTGGTAGGCGGGATGCCCGAAAAAAACTGGGTTTTCATATTCTCCATCCTTGCAATTCGTTTTTTAA
>JACMKY010000297.1 GCA_014379925.1 Cytophagales bacterium
CGTTCGCCCTTCCACTGCGAACTGAACAGCGTGAGGTCTTCCCGGGAAAGGGAGATGGACTGGGCCCGGGCCCGGGCCAAAAGAGCAAACCAGGAAAGCAGGGCGGCAAAAAAGTACTTGTTTCGCATCGTTGGTTGATTGTTGGGTGTACGCTCACGTTTCAAACCCCGTCCGGGCGTCAGGTGGGTATCCGGACGCCGGACTTCTCCACCGCCGCTTCGGCAACCGGTTTTCCCCGCCACCAGGTGGCCAGCGAAGAACCGGTGATGTTCATCAAGGGGCCAAACACCGCCGGTGCCAATCCCACGGTAGCGACCTTGCCCATTTGCAGGGCAATGGCCGAAGCCAACCCGGCGTTCTGCATGCCCACTTCGATGGCCACCGTGCGGCACGAACGCTCGTCCATCCGGATCAGACGGCTAAACCAGTAACCGAGAAAGTAGCCCGATCCGTTGTGAATCAGCGCCGCCACGATCAACCAGGCCCCGATCGACAACAGGCTGTCCCGTCCGGCCGCCGTGATGATGGTGATGATCAGGGCGATGCTCACCATGGACACCACGGGCAAGGCGGTGTCGAGCCACTTCAGCCGGCCGTGGAACAGCCGGTTAAAAACCAGCCCGGCCACGATGGGCACGATCACCATCTGGATGATGTCGAGCATCATCGCCCCGGCGTCGACGGGAATGAATTGACCGGCCAGCACTTTCATCAGGAAAGGCGTCAGGAAGGGGGCCAGCAGGGTGGAAACCGCCGTCAGGGTGATCGAAAGGGCCAGGTTGGCGTTGGCCAGGTAAGACATGACGTTGGAGGCCAGGCCGCAAGGCATGCTGCCGATGAGCACCACGCCCGCCGCAATCTCGGGCGGAAAACCAAACGCCTTGGCCAGGGTGTAGCCCATCAGCGGCATAATGGTGAAATGGCAGAAAACGCCCACCAGCACGGCCTTGGGCGTCTTGATTACGCCGGCAAAGTCACCGAGGCCCATGGAAGTGCCCATGCCGAACATGATCAGTTGCAGCAGCGGAACGATCAGCCGCCTGAGCGGGAAACCGCCCACTTCCGTGAACCACCCGGGGTAGGACATGGAAATAACCACGGCCGCAAAAATCCAGATCGTGTAGGAAAATCCCCGCCAGGCGGCCAGCCCCCGGACGCCCAGGGCCAGCAGGGCAAAAAAGGCGGCCAGCCACGGTCCCACCCCTTCCCGGACGCCCAGGGCCAGCAACCCCACCCCGACGAAAAGACACAGCCCCGAGAGGCCCAGCAAAATCTTGTACCCAACGGCCAGTTTGTTCATAACGGATTGAATTGGGGCGGGCGTGATCGAAATGGCCCGGGCCCGCCAGCTCCACCGAGCGAATTTTCTCCGCGCTCCGCGGTGGTATCCTCAAGAGCGGTCGACCGGATGAATGCCCTCAAAAAATACTTGCTTTCTCGAAGACCGAAAAGAAATGTCGAACGGAAGAATGTCCAATCGCGCCGGCGAACCGGTCGAAGTAAAAAGAACGATTCCGTCCTTCGACATTGGACATTGGACATTCGACATTGGACATTCAACATTGGACATTGGACATTGGACATTCCCTCCCTGGTTGGACCCGTTCGCCGATTACGGGACAGCGTCCCTGACGGACTGGGCCGCCCAGTGGCTGCCGGGCGCTGCAATCCCACTCCGTGCTTGCCTACTCCACGCAAGCCAGTTTGCGAATGTTTACCCGCAACGCGTCCAGCGACCGGTAGACCAGGGTTCGGGCGTACTTGACTTCTTTGAGTGACATCATTTCCGCAATGGCCGGGTATTCCAACTCCTGGTAGAACCGCAGCAACACGGCTTCCCGCTGCCGTTTGGTGAGCCGCAAGAAAGCGTGCTGCAACCGGTCGGAATTTTCCTGCCGTACCTGCTCGCCGATCAACATCCGTTCGGGCGAAAAGGCAACTTCCGCGTGGTAGTCTTCGGATGGTTCGCCTGCCCGGAGGTGCCGCTTTCCCGAATGGAGTTCCTTGAAGATGCTTCGCCGGAGTGATTTGCCGAGGTAAGACTGGATGGAATGCACGTCTCCCAGGTGGGATTTGTTTTTCCAAAGCGCCACGAACAGGTTCTGGATGCAATCCTTGACCAGGTCCTGGTCCGGACACAGACGGCTGCCGTACCGGTAGAGCCGGGAGAAGTGGGCGTCGTAGATAAAATCGAAGGCCTTTTCGCTGCCGGCTTTGAAAGCCTGCCAAACCTGAAAATCGTCCGAAGGACATCCTGGTATCCCCATTTTTGTGAACCACGCGGTGGAGTGAAACGATCTGACAACCCGAAATGCCGGGTACGCACGCGGCAAGGGGTGGACAACCCCGGTTTTACCCGCCCCGCCGAACCCCCGCCCAATTGGATGCGCGTACTATTTCAAAAAATAATTTAATAATTTCAAAAAACAGTCAAAAAAATTTACCGGTTCTTTTTGAGGGCATTCGCGCCGGTGGTTGCTCTTTTCCGGTTAAAGGGCCCGTCCAACCGCGGCGATACGCCATCAACCACCCCTTCAACGAACGCACCGGGTATGAACTCCTCGAAAACCAAAGCGCGCCGCTCCCAACCCGAACCGACCGACCGTCGGCAATTCCTGCAAAAAGCCGGCTTGGGCGGCCTGAGCCTGGGTACGCTGTTTAGCCGGACGGAAGAGGACGTGGCTTATTTGACCCAGAAAGTCAGCCGGGCCTCCAACCCGTCCGAGCTCAAGATCACCGACCTGCGCATTGCCGAAGTGCAGGGCGCCCCGATGCGGGTGCCCATCCTCCGCATCGATACCAACCAGGGCATCTACGGGTTGGGGGAAGTGCGCGACGGCGGCAGCCAACGCTACGCCCTCTTTTTGAAGAGCCGCCTGCTGGGCGAAAACCCCTGCAACGTGGAAAAGCTGTTCAAGAAAATCAAGCAGTTTGGCCACCACGGCCGGCAGGCAGGGGGCGTCTGCGGGGTGGAAATGGCGCTGTGGGACCTGGCCGGCAAAGCCTACAACGTGCCCGTTTACCAAATGCTGGGCGGCCGGTTCCGCGACAAAATCCGGATGTACACCGATACCCCGCAATCCGACGATCCGGCCGAGTTCGCCCAACGGATGAAGGAAAGGGTGGGGAAGGGATTCACTTTCCTGAAAATGGACTTCGGCCTCGAAATGATCCAGCGCGTGCCCGGGGCGGTCATCGGTGCCAAGACCTACGGCGAACTGCGTCAGTGGGGCAACAGCGAATACGCCCAGACCAAGCACCCCTTCACCGGCGTCCAGCTCACCGACAAGGGCGTGGAGGAAATGGTCAAGTACGTCGACGCGGTACGCGCGGCGGTCGGCTACGAAATCCCGCTGGCGGCCGACCACTTCGGCCACATGGGCATCAACAGCTGCATCCGGTTGGGAAAGGCGCTGGAAAAGTACCAACTGGCGTGGCTCGAAGACATGGTCCCCTGGCAGTATACCGACGCCTGGCGGGAAATCACCACCTCCATCGAAACGCCCACCCTGACGGGCGAAGACATCTACCTCAAGGAAGAATTCATCAAGCTGATCGATGCCCGGGCGGTGGACATGATCCAGCCGGACCTGGCCAGCGCCGGGGGCATTCTGGAAACCAAGAAAATCGGCGACTACGCCGAAGAGCACGGCGTTGCCATGGCCATGCACTTTGCCGGTACCCCCATCGGCTTGATGGCCAACGTGCACTGCGCCGCCGCCACCCAGAATTTCGTGGCCCTCGAGCACCATTCCGTGGACGTTGCCTGGTGGGAAGATATGGTAACGGGCATCGACAAGCCGTTCATGAAAGAAGGGTTCGTGCCCGTGCCCAACAAGCCGGGTTTGGGCATCGAGCTGAACGAGAAAGTGGTGAAGGAGCATTTGGTAAAGGGAGAAAAGTACTTCGCTCCCACCCCCGAATGGAACGAAGACCGGTCCTGGGACCGGCTCTGGAGCTGAATGAAACCGCGAACAACCATTCGTCTCTTCCTGGTGGGGTGCTGCGCAGTGGCCGCCGCGACGGGCGCGGCGGCCCAGCCGCTTTCGCCGGCCGAACGCCGGACCCTGGCCGGGGAAATCGAGCAATCCTTTACCCGACAACTGCTCGATCGTTTTTTTCCGCGCGTGATCGACCAGCCACTGGGCGGCTTCCGGACTTCCTTCTCCCGCGACTGGCAACCCACCGGTCCGCAGGACAAGATGATCGTTAGCCAGGCCCGCCACACGTGGCTGCCCGCCAAAACCCGCCAATTGTACCCCAACCGGCCGCACCTGGCCGCCGCCGCCCGGCACGGGTTCGCTTTTCTGGGCGGTGCCATGTGGGACCGCACCCACGGGGGCTTTCGTACCTGGGTCACCCGCGCGGGCAAACCGCTGGCGGCCGACCACTCCAAAACCGCCTACGGCAACGCGTTCGGCATCTACGCCCTGGCCGCCTACTACCAGACTTTCGGCGATACGGCCGCGTTGGAACTGGCCAAGCGGACTTTCCGTTGGCTGGAAACGCACAGCCACGACCCGGTGCACCGGGGGTATTACCAGAACCTCGAACCCGACGGTACCCCGGCCGAGCGCGGTGCGGACGGGAAAATCAATCCCGAACTGCGCTACAAGGACCAGAACAGTTCGATTCACCTGCTGGAGGCTTTCGCCGAATTGTACCGCGTGTGGCCGGATCCGCTGCTCGGGGAACGCCTGGCGGAAATGCTGGTCCTCATCCGCGACACCATCGTGACCGAGCGGGGCAACCTGACGCTGTTCCTGACCCCCGACTGGCAACCCGTTTCCTACCGCGACTCCACCGAGGCGGCGCGCAAAGCCCACTATTCGGTTGACCACGTTTCGCCGGGACACGACATCGAAACCGCTTACCTGTTGCTGGAAGCCTCGCACGCGCTGGATTCGGTTCCCGATGCCCGTACGGTGGCCATCGCCAAGCGGATGGTGGACCACACCCTGCGGACCGGGTGGGACGAAACGGTGGGTGGCTTCTACGAAAGGGGGTACTATTTGCGGGGAAATGACCGGATCACCCTCCTCGACGACCGGAAAAACTGGTGGGCGCAGGCCGAAGGGCTCAATACCCTGCTGCTGATGGCGGATACCTATCCCAACGATGCCATGCGCTATGGGGAGAAGTTCCGGAAGCAGTGGCACTACGTGCAACGCTACCTCATTGACTCCACCTACGGGGGCTGGTACGCGGGCGGCCTGGACAAGGAGCCGGCCAGTCAGACCGGCCCGAAGGGACACGCCTGGAAAGCCGCCTACCACGAGGGCCGCTCGCTCATGAACTGCCTGCAACGGTTGCGCCCCGATACCGTGGCTCCCTCCTTGCCCACCCAACTGACCCTGAGCCAGGACCGGACGGCGTTGCGGTGGAAAGCCGCCCGCGACGACCGCCACGTGGTGGGCTACGACGTTTACCGGAACGGGACGCGCATCGGTTACACCCCGCTAACTTTCTTTCCGTTGCCCGTCGCAAAGCCCGCGCCAGGAACCACCTTCCGCGTGATCGCCCGCGACGCGGCCGGCAACCCGTCGCCAGCGGCTCAACTGGTGCCGGTTGAATAGAAGTTCGCCGCGCGGAAGGCCGCTGACCCACGGTCGAATACCCTTGGTCTGTCGGTGGGTACGGCGGGAGGCCTATTGGTTTTTATTGTAGTATACTTGTTGTTCCAACCACTCAATCCACCCGTTTGATGAAACGCCGACAGTTTATGGCCGCCTCGGTGCTGGCCGCTTCCGCGCTCACGGCCCGGGCCGGCACGAAAGCCCCGAAGAAAGCCGTGTATGCGTTGCGTACGTACCAATTGCGCTTTGGTGCCCCCCAGTCGGGCATCGAAAATTACCTCCGAGAGGCTTTGATTCCCGCCCTCAACCGGCACGGCGTCAAAAATACGGGCGTGTTCCGGGAAATGGGCAAAACCGAGCCGGCCCTGCTCTACGTTTTGATTCCGTATTCGTCCTGGGAAGACTACGGCCAGGTAACCAACCGGTTAAGCGAGGACCAGGCCTTTGCTACCGCCAGTCAGGGGTATACCCGCCTCACGCCGGACCAAGCCCCCTTCGCCCGCTACACGACGACCCTGATGAGCGCCTTCGATGGCTTGCCGCAGTTGGTGGTGCCGGCCAAAGAAGCCCGTATTTTTGAATTGAGAACCTACGAAGGGTACGCCGAGGATGCCGTTCGCCGGAAAGTGAAGATGTTCAACGTGGATGAACTGCCGATCTTCTACAAAACGAAGCTGAATCCGGTGTTCTTCGGGGAGGTCATTGCCGGCGAACACATGCCTTGTCTGACGTACCTGCTGACGTTCAAGAACCTCAACGAACGCGACGCCAACTGGAAGCAGTTCGTGGACGATCCGGATTGGAAACGCGTTTCCCAGGCGCCGGAATACGCCAACACGGTCTCGAACATTATCCGGGTTTTTCTGGAACCAACGCCCTATTCGCAGATTTAACGGCTCCGAACGGGGGACGCCGGCAACGCCCACCGGGGGAATTTCTGCCTTCCGCGTTCCGCAGGGTAACCCGTTCGGTGCCCGGATGACGCCAGGCGGGCGCTACTTTGCCGGCATTGCCGGATCACTTCCCCCTGGCGAGCCGGTTGGCGAGCCGGCTTCGATCATCGCCCGGGCCCACTGGGCGTATACTTCCGCCCAGGCCCGGCGGGTTTCCTCGTCCCAGCGGTCCCCCAACACCATTTCAAGGGTGTGGACGAGCGCCTGGCCGACGGTTTGGTAATGCTCCGGCCGGGTACCGTAGTGTACGTGACGCTGGGCCAACGCCCTCACCTCCTCCTCAATGTCCGCCATGGACTGCAACTTGGTGACCATCAGGGTGAGCATGTCGACCAGTTTTTTGGCCTGGGCCGTCATGTCGGGCTTAAAAAGGGTCTCCAGGGCCGGATCTAACTCGAAGAGCCTTTGGTAAAAAAGCGCACCGGCTTCCTCGGAGTGAAGGAGCAGGTAACTCCAGGAATTCTTTACGGCGAGAATTTTCCAGTCGGTCATCGTGGTGGGGATTGATCGGGTACGGGTAATTGCCGGTAAATAAAACGGGTCAGAAGCCAATAACCTAGTGCTTCCGGCATCCGGAAAGCAACGGGCAACGGCAGGGGAGGCGTTGTCCGGTTTGGCCCACCGTTCAAGCGGCACCCCGTCCGCGGTAGCGCCAGACAGGGTAATGAATTTGCGGCTGACCAGGAAATCGAGCCCCAACTGCACCACCCGGTCGGGCCACCCGGCCGACAAGCCACCCGGTTGCCTGGCCAGCAGCAGGGCATTGCCGGACAACCACGGAATCAGGTTGGCCAGCAGGACGCCCAGCAGGGCGAAGCCGCGCAGTACGTCCAGCAGCGGCAGGCGTTCCCCTGCCGCGATCGGAGCGACGGTCGGCTGGCCGGTGGTTGGCACCGGTACCGACACCGGTGGAAGGCGTTGAACCAACCCCCGATGGGGGAGGAAGCGACGGGCGAAATCAAGCATGGAGGTGGAACCGTATTTTCAGGTAGTGCTTTTGGTGTTTGGGCAAGTGGTCCGCCCGGATGGTTTTGCCTTCCAGGCAGGATACCAGGTAAAGATCCAACGCCCGGTTTTGGCTGTAGGACACCACGCCGCTCAGGTGGTTGTCCTCGTTTAAGGAGAAGCTGATGACGACGATGCCCTTTGCCAGCTTGAGCCGGGGGAAGCGGTCCATGCGGATATACTGCCGGATTTGTTCCTCGAAACTACCGGCCGGGTGGTTGGCGGAGGGGGCCACGGGCGGGTTGCTGACGCAAGGCGGGGGAACGGATGCGGAGGCATTCGTCAGCGAAGCGGTCAGCAGCAGCGCGCTCGCCGCCTTGGTGACCAGCCGGAGAAAGGATACGGGGGGGTTCGTTTTCATGATTTTTGTGAAATGGAGGAGGGGTTACGTTGCCGTCCGTCGGTGCTTCCGGGGACGCTGCAAACCTAGCGGCGGGGGGGCGGCCCGCCTAGTAAAAGGGGTATACGAAAGGTAACCGGCGGTCCGAAACCAGGTATACGAAAGGTAACGCGCTGCGCTTGGGGGCCAAAAAAAGCCCTTCCGGGCCAACGGAAGGGCTTTTTTTTCAGCCAAAGCATTGGCTCCGTGCTCAAATGGTGAGCAAGTAATCCACCAGGTTCTGTTCTTCGGACAGGCGGAGTTTTTTGCGGAGGCGGTGGCGGGCCGTCTTGACGCTGTCGGGCGAAACGCTCAGCAGCGTGGCACATTCCTTCAGGTTCATGTTCAGCCGAACGAGGGCGCAAAGCCGCATTTCACCCGGGTTCAGGTCGGGGTGTTCCGCTTTCAGTTTGACGAAAAAATTCTGGTGAACCTGTTCGAAATACATTTTGAATTCATCCCAATCCTGATCGAGGTTGAAGCTGTAATCAATCAGTTTGATGAGGCGACCCAGCAGCGGCGTGTTTTCGTCGCGCCGGGGCGACTTCAGGGCCACCGAAACGGTTTCCCGGATTTCCTCCATAATGCCGTTTTTCTGAATCAGGTTGAGGGTGTGGGTGGTGAGCGCCTTGCTTCTGGATTCCAGTTCCCGCTGGAGTTGCCGGGCTTCCCGCTGACCGGCGGCCAGTTCGGCTTCCGCCAGTGCATGCTGCGCCAGCAGGACCTGCCGGCTTTTCTCCGCCAGGGCTTTTTCACTCCGCCGCTTCAACCGTTGCCGGCTCCAAACCAACGCCCCCACGAGCAAACTGCTCAGCAGACCAATGCCAAACAGATTCCTCACCAACCGGTCCAGGGATTTCTCCTTTTTGAGCAACCCTATTTCAGCCTGCTTCTTTTCGGTCTCGTAGCCGGCTTGCAACTGCGCTATTTTACGGGTGTTGTCGTCGTTGAGGATGGAATCTCGGGTTTGAGAATAGTTCACCTGGTGCTGGTAGGCTTCGGCCAGCTTATTTTGGGCCTTCGACACTTCCGCCAGCAGGCGGTAGGCGGAGGCCACCCGCTTCTTGTTGTTCATTTTCCTGGCCATCTGCAAGCCCTGCCGCGCGTAGGATTCGCTTCTCTTCAGGTCGCCGGTTGATTGGTAGGTTTCGGCCAGTCCTTCCAGGGTAGCAAGCAGGTGAAACTCATCGTCCAGTGCCCGCTGAAGGGGCAAGGCCCGGGAGAAATAGTCCAATGCCCGCGGGTATTGCTTCATTCCCAGGTAAGCCAACCCAACGTTGGACAAACTAATGGCGATCCCGGTCTTATCCCCCGCGAGCCGGGCCTCCAACGATTGAAGCAAGTAGGTTAGCGCCTCCGGATAGCGACGCAGATTCAGGTTCGCGGCGCCGATGTTATTCAAAAGCATGCCCGGTTCGCCGTCTTCCCCCGGGTATTTCTCCCCGATTTTCAACGCCCTGAAATAATACCGCAGGGCGGTTGCGTGGTCCCGTTGGTCATCGTAAATGTTGCCAATGTTGGTGAGGGTCCCCGCCACGCCGCGCTCATCGCCCCGTTGCTCATCGATCTTCAGCGAACGGAGGTAATACGCAACCGCCTTCGGGTAGTTGCTTTGTTTGGTGTACACCAAACCCATGTTGTTGTAGGCATCGCCAATGCCCTTGGAGTTGCCCAGTTCTTGGTTCAGTTTCACCGATTTTCCGAAGTATTGCATGGCCTGGTCGTAATCGTTTTGCAGGTAGTAGCTGATGCCCACGTTGTTGTAGGCCAAACTGACGCCTTTCCCGAAATTCAGTGCCTGCGCCAATTTGATCGCCTCCCGCGCGTAGTGCAGGGTCTTTCTGGAATCGGCGTACCAGTACCGCTTGCTTATCTGATTGAGTAGATTTACTTTCACCGTGTCTTTTGAGGAAGGAAGCGCCCGGAGAAGGCTGTCGAGTTTACGGTCCTGGGCAGCAGAAACGAGGGAAAAAAATGCACTGAACAGCCACAGAACTCCTTTACAGTGAGCCATCGGGAACCAGATTGACGTGTCGCAGAAAGCTAGTAAAAACTCCGGGGATTGCGCAACTCAGCCAAGGGTAGGCAACAAAAAAAGCGCCCCGTCAGGGGAGCCTTCCGGTGGAAGGGTAATCATCAAGGAGGTTGGGAAGTCTCCCGGGAAGCTCATTGTAACGGTTCCGTCGGTGCAAGGCACCGACGGAACCGTTAAACTCGTGGACGCACCTTGGTATCTTACAGGGAAAAGGCGATTTTACGGACCCCGTGGTACTGATAATTGGTTACGTACACCTTGCCCCCCGCGTCCACGGCGATCGATGAGGCCCGGTACATCCCGGCGGAAGCGAGGGGACCATCCCGGTAGTCGCCCGCTTGGTTGGTTCCCGCCAGCGTGCTGACCACGCCGGAAGGGGTGACCTTGCGGATGCGTCCGTTGCCAAAATCGGCTACGTACAGGTTGCCACTGCCGTCGAGGGCCAGGCCGGAGGGCAGCTCAAACCGGGCCGCCAATCCACTGCCATCCGCGTGACCCGCCTTTCCGTTGCCCACGAAAGTGGACACCACGCCGGTGGCCGTAACCCGGCGGATGCAGTGGTTGAAACCATCGGCAACGAGCAGGTTGCCCGCCCCGTCCACGGCCAGGCCGGAGGGACTGTCGAACCGGGCCGCCGTCGCGGGACCATCCACGTAGCCCGCCGTGCCACTACCGGCCAGGGTGCTGACCAAACCCGCCGGACTGATTTTGCAGAGGCGGTGGTTGTCGGTCACGTACACGTTGCCGGCCGCGTCGACGGCCAGGTTCTCCGGCCGATTGAATTGGGCCGCCGCGCCCGGTCCATCCCGGTAGCCGGGCTCCCCCGTGCCGGCCAGGGTAGTCACCACCCCGGTCCGCGTTACCTTGCGAATGCGGTTGTTGAAGTAATCCGTTACGTAGAGGTTACCGGCGGCATCCATCGCCATTTCGGAGGGGCCGTTGAATTGGGCCCCCTCGCCCGTTCCATCCGCAAAGCCGGCCGTGCCACCTCCCGCCAGGTTGGTGACGGTGCCGGTGGGTGAAATTTTGCGGATGCGGTGGTTTCGTAAGTCAGCCACGTACACGTGGCCACTGGCGTCCACCGATAAGCCACCGGGATCGTTGAATTTCGCCGCCCCGCCGGTTCCTTCGGCAAAGCCGGCAGTCGCCCCGCCGGCCAGGGTGCTCACACCGGTGGTTGCGGGAGGCGTCGTGGTTGGGACCGGGATTTCGTCCTTCTTACAGGCGGAGAAAACAAGCGCGGCGGTCAGGAGCAGCAACGGGCATTTGAAGGGAATCATCATGGGTCTGGTGGGTTAAGTGGTTGGCTGAAAAAATGAAATGGTTGACAAACGTTGGCTTTCGTCGTGGAGGGGAGGCGGTTCCATCCCCTTCGCTTCGGCGATACAAACCTAGGCGATGCCGGGGCGGGGTAACCAATCCGGGGGGTATACGAAAGGTAACCGAAGGCTTGCCGGGGGGTATACGAAAGGTAACCGGCTGGCTTGCTGTTTCACCAAAAGCCCTTCCTGACCAAAAGGAAGGGCTTTTGGTGGAAGTTGTGCGCTGGTAACTTTTCCGGGAAGGTACCCGGGGTGGTGGAAGCCTGGTCAGTCGCCCCGAGTCCCCAACCGGATGCGTGGACGGGCGGGCGGCGAGGTTCCGCGGGCGCGTTGAATTTCCGCCTTGGTGGGCGGGATTTTCTCCGAACGGGGTCGATCCGTTTAGCGGCGGACGAAAATTCCTTTTTTCTGCCTCCCGGCGAAACCCGCGTCCGGTTTAACCAGTATGACAACTTTAAGCAAGTTTTACCAACGAACCGGATTGCACGGAATCCTCATCGACCTGCAATCGTTCAAAGACGAAAATTAGCCCGGCCAACCCGCGTCAGCCAACGATTGGCGGCGCGGGCAGATCAATTATTCCACGCGTAACCATCGACAACCCCGTGACTGAGACGTATTGGAAGGCTTTCGGACTCGGCGTAGTCGCCGGGATGCGGACCTTGGTGGCTCCGGCCCTGCTGAGCCACAAACTGGTCGGCACCGTGCCGATCAGGCAACCGACCGAGCCGGTTCATTACCTGGCGCAACCCCCGACGGCCCTGGCCCTGACGTTGCTGGCCGCGGGCGAAATCCTCGGCGACAAGGTTCCCAACGTCCCCGACCGCACCAGTCCGCCTCAATTCGGCGCCCGCATCGCCTCGGGGGCTACCTGCGGGGCGTTGCTGAGCGGGGTGGAAGGGGCATCACCCCCGGTGGGGGCCGTGGCCGGGGGCCTCGGGGCCGCAGTAGGTACGCTGGCGTTCTTCCACCTGCGGCGGTGGCTCGACCACGAAGTGGGTTTGCCCGACCCCCTGGTCGCGCTGGCCGAAGACGCGCTGGCCATCGGTGCGGGCTGGCAAATCGTGAACCGTATTCAACCGGGCGGCATTCCGTCGGCCCGGTAACCCGGCTGATCCGCCGTTCCGGCAACGCCGGCGGGCAAGGGCGTTGACCAGCCAAACTGCGGTAACGCCAGTTCGATCAACCCCCCTTGGTGACCAGTACCCCGGCCCGGATTTCCTCCACCACGGCCGGATCGAGCAGCGTGGAAGTGTCGCCCAGGTCGGTGGTTTCGCCCTCGGCAATCTTGCGCAGGATGCGGCGCATAATCTTTCCCGAACGGGTCTTGGGCAACCCCGTCACGAACTGGATCTTGTCGGGCCGGGCGATGGCACCGATCGCGCGGGTCACCGTCGCCGCAATGTCGCGGCGGGTGAGGTCCTCGTCGCGCTGGTGGTTGATGCACACCACGTAGGCGTAGATGCCCTGCCCTTTCACGCCGTGCGGGTAGCCCACCACCGCCGACTCCACCACGTCGGTGTAGAGATTGATGGCGTTTTCCACTTCCGCCGTGCCGATGCGGTGGCCCGACACGTTCAGTACGTCGTCCACCCGGCCGGTGATGCGGTAGTAACCGTCCTGGTCGCGCAGGCAGCCGTCGCCGGTGAAGTACAGGTTCGGGTAGGTGGCAAAGTAGTTGAGGCGGCAGCGCTCGTGGTCGCCGTAGGTGGTGCGGATCATGCCCGGCCAGGGAAACCGGAGGCAGAGGTTGCCGCTCACGCCGTTGCCCTCGATTTCCCGGCCGTTCTCGTCCACCAGCAGCGGTTGCACGCCCGGCAGCGGCAAGGTAGCGTACCCGGGTTTGGTGGGCGTGACGCCCGCGATGGGCGAAATCATGATGCCGCCGGTTTCGGTTTGCCACCAGGTGTCCACGATCGGGCAGCGGCCCCCCCCGATGTGCTCGTCGAACCAGTGCCAGGCTTCCTCGTTGATGGGTTCGCCCACCGAACCCAGCTTGGTGAGCGAACTCAGGTCTTTTCCTTGCACGTATTCCAATCCGAAGCCCATCAGCGAGCGGATGGCGGTGGGGGCGGTGTAGAGGATGTTGACGCGGTATTTCTGCACCACCTCCCACAGCCGTCCCGCGTCGGGCCAGGTGGGCACCCCCTCGAAGAGCAGCGTGGTGGCGCCCGCCGCCAATGGCCCGTAGAGGATGTAGGAGTGGCCGGTGATCCAGCCGATGTCGGCCGTGCAGAAATGCACCTCGCCCGGCTGGTAGCCGAACACGTTGACGAAGGTGTAGTGGGCGTAGACCAGGTAGCCCGCGCCCGTGTGGACCACCCCCTTGGGCTTGCCGGTCGATCCCGACGTGTAGAGGATGAAGAGCGGGTCCTCGGCGTCCATCTCCTCGGCGGGGAAATCGGGGTTGCCCATCGTCTCCACTTTCTTGATTTCGTCTTCCCACCACGCGTCGCGGCCCTTGATCATCGACACCGGCGAGCGGCTACGGGTGAGCACGATGGTTTTCCGCACCGAGGGGCACTGCACCAGCGCGTCGTCGATGACGGACTTGAGCGGGATTTCCTTGCTGCCCCGGAAGCCCCCGTCGGCCGTGATGACCAGCGAGCACCCGGCGTCCCGGATCCGGTCGGCGATGGATTGGGCCGAGAAGCCCCCGAACACCACCGAATGGATGGCCCCCATTCGGGCGCAGGCCAGCACGGCGATGGCCAGTTCGGGCACCATCGGCAGGTAAAGGCACACCCGGTCGCCCTTCCGGACGCCGTTGTTGCGGAGCACGTGGGCGAACTGGCTCACCTTGGCGTGGAGTTCCCGGTAGGTAAACTTGCGGTAGTGTTCCTCGGGGTCGTTCGGCTCCCAGAGGATGGCCGTCTGGTCGCCGCGTTCGGCCAGGTGGCGGTCCAGGCAGTTTTCGGTGACGTTGAGTTTGCCGCCCGCGAACCATTTTACGGCGGGCTCGGTGAAATTCCATTCCAGCACCCGGTCCCATGGGCGGCGCCACTGGAAATCCGAGGCTACCTCGCCCCAGAATCCCTCCGGATCCGCCACGCTGCGCCGGTACGCGGCCTGGTATTCTTCAAAAGAACGAATGAGATGGGTCATTGTCGAAGTAAAGAAAGGAAATTGAATGTCGAATGTCCAACAAGGAACTCCGAATATCGAAGTAAAAAAATGATTTTTCACTTCGACATTGGACATTCCTTGTTGGATATTCGACATTCTTTCCCTTTCTAACGCAGTTGGCGCGGGGATTCCCGGATCAGCCAGCTCCCGATGACGAAGGTGATCAGGGCGACGCCGATGGGGTAATACAGCCCCGCGTAGATGTTTCCCGTCCGGGCGGCCAGCCAGGTGGCCACGAACGGAACCAGCCCCCCGAACACGCCGTTGCCCACGTGGTAGGGCAGCGACATGGACGTGTAGCGGATCCGGGTGGGAAACAGCTCGACCAGAAAGGCGGCGATCGGCCCGTAGACCATCGTCACGAAGAGCACCTGCACGAAAACCAGCCCCGTCAGCACCGGCACGTTGGGGGTGAGGGCCCTGGCCACCGCGGCGACCGGGGTGCCGTCGGGGGCGGTACCCGCCGGCGTGAGCTCGGTGATCGGACCCCCGTACGCGTGCATGGCCGCGTAGATGGGCAGGTAACTCAGGGCCGCGATGAGCATGCCCGCCAGGATGATCTTCTTGCGGCCGATCCGGTCGGAGAGCCACCCGAAGTAGACGAAGAAGGGCGTGCCCAGCAGCAGGGCCACGCCGATGATGGTGTAACAGGCCACGTAGTCGATTTTGAGCACCTTTTCCAGGAAACTCAGGGCGTAGAACTGACCCGTGTACCAGACAACCCCCTGGCCGGCCGTGGCCCCGAACAGGGCCACCCCCACCAGCCGGAGGTTTTCGCGGTTGGCGAAGCTTTCCTTGAGCGGATTCCGGGAAATCTTTCCTTCGCGTTTGAGTCTGGCGAACAGCGGCGATTCCTTCAGGCGCGCCCGGATGAAGTAGGAGACCACGACCAGGATCAGCGACAGCAGGAACGGGATGCGCCAGCCCCACTGCGTGAAGGCGGCCTCCCCCAGGGAAAGCCGGGTGAGGAGAATGACCCCGATCGAAAGAAAAAAGCCCAGCGTAGCCGTCGTCTGGATGAAGCTGGTGTAGTAGCCCCGCTGGTCGTCGGGCGTGTGTTCGGCCACGTAGGTGGCCGCTCCCCCGTATTCGCCGCCCAGGGCGAGGCCCTGCAACAAACGCAGCAACACCAGCAGGATTGGGGCCAGCAGGCCGATTTGGTCGTAGCCCGGCAGGCAGCCGATGAAGAAGGTAGCCCCGCCCATCAGAAACATCGTGACCAGGAAGGTGTACTTGCGGCCGATCATGTCCCCCAGCCGGCCGAACACCAACGCCCCGAACGGACGGACCACGAAGCCGGTGGCGAAGGTGGCCAGGGTGGCCAGGTACGACGCCAGCTCGTCGCCCGGCGGGTAGAATTTGGCGGCGATGAAGGTGGCCAGGCTGCCGAAAATGTAGAAGTCGTACCATTCGATGACGGTACCCGCCGAAGCCGCCCCGATCACCCGCCACAAGTTGGTTTTCTGCGATTGGTCGGGGATGGAAAGCGCATCCAGTTGCTTTGACATAAATGGAGGTTGGAGGTCCCGCCCAAGTAAGCGCTTAAATGTCGTTTTTACAAACAATCCGTAGTCAACGGACCACCATCAACGGTCGGGAGTTTGTTGACGGTGGTTCGAACCGGGGAATCTTCCGGGCTTTGCTTAGCTTTGCGGCCGTACCCGGTTGCCGGGGAGGCGCCGGGAAATTGGCTTTCCGATTGATTTGCAACCCCGTCCGTTTTTGCTTATCTTGCTGTGTTTAGGAAGCTTGCCCCATGATGCTATCCCGGCTCCGTTTGTATTTCTTCCTCTCCCTGCTGCTGCTTTCCGCCTGCAAACCCCCCCGGTGTCCGATCGACAGCTGCCACGTGCGGATGCGGCACAGCCACGGCAACCAGCAGTACCGGGGCGTGCCCTGGTGGAAGCGCAACAAGGACCCCAAGTACGGCCAGGAATACCGGGACCCCAACGAAGGCGACCAGAAGAAGGCGGTCAAATCGGCCCGGGAACGCCGCAAACAGGTCGGTGAAAAGAAAAAGGCCGCTCAGAAACAGTAATGCCCGGCGGTTCGCGGTTCGTTGTTCGCTTTGGATGATCCGCTCCGGAAACCGATGCGTATGCATCAGACTTGTTTTATATTGATTTACAGTTAGTTATGTTTATTATTAATTAAAAATCAACCAGCGCTAACGCAAAAACATCCCCCA
>JACMKY010000298.1 GCA_014379925.1 Cytophagales bacterium
ACATTGGACATTGGGCATTCTTCTCGGTCCGCCGCGCGGTTCGATATTCAACCCTTCGACATTGGACATTGGGCGTTCTTCTCGGTCCGCCGCGCGGTTCGATATTCAACCCTTCTGTTCTTCTCGGTCCGCCGGGGACGCCCAGTCGCGCGGTTCGACCTTCCATGGCTGCCCCTCCGTTTCCGGCCCGGATTACGTGGGTGATTTCCCGGCCGATGCGATGATCACCGCGCCCGCGACCATCAGTGCCGCCCCCACGATGATCTGCCAGTTGATCCGTTCTTTGAGAAACACCACCGCAAAAAGGATGGTGAAAACCAGTGATACTTTGTCCAGCGGTGAAGCGCGCGCGGCGTCACCCAGTTTCAGGGCGCGGAACGTGAACAGGGAGGAAAAGCACGTCACGACGCCGGCCAGCACCAGGTATATCCACGCGCGCCGCTCGATGCGCACGACGTCGGGGAGGTTCCCTTGCCAGGCCACTACGCTCCAGGATACCAGCAGAATCAGCACCGACTGCACGGCGAAGCCCAGGCTCGAATCCACGTTTTTGATGCCGGCCTTCGATAACGTTACGACGATTGCGGCCGAGAGCGCAGCCAGAAGAGCAAAGACGATCCACATGCTCCCTTATACGAAGCAAGCCCGAATTAAGTATATTCGGGCGGTTGGAAGTTTGATTCAACCCGCGAAATCCACTGTTATGACCTACTGTCTGGGAATCAAGGTGAAAGAGGGATTGGTAGCCATCGCCGATACCCGCATCACCTCCGGCACGGATACCACCGTCAAGAAAAAAATATTCATCGGGCAGAAGAGTCATTCTTCGCTTTTTATCATGACCAGCGGCCTCCGGTCGGTGAGGGACAAAGCCATTCAGTATTTCAAGGAACTGGTGGAAGAAGGCGGGGAATACAACAAACTCTACAAGGCCGTCAATGCGTTTGGCGAACAAGTCCGTCGGGTAGCCGTGGAGGACCGGGCGTTCCTGGAAAAGGCCGGCTTCAAGTTCAACCTCAACACCATCGTCGGGGGGCAACTCAAGGATGACGAGGAACACAAGCTTTTCCTGCTGTATCCGGAGGGAAACTGGGTGGAGCTCGACCAGGGCGCTCCCTACGTCATCATCGGCAATTCAGGACACGGGAAAGCCATCCTCAACCGGACCCTCAACGCCGACTCCAGCATCCGGCAGGCGTTGAAGGCCGGGTTTCTCTCCTTCGATTCCACCCGGGTGAGCGCCAACGACGTGGACTTCCCCATCGACGTGATGCTCTACCGGAAAGACAGTTTCTCGGTGGTCGAACACCGGTACGAGAAAAAAGACCTGGAGACCATCTCCGGCCTCTGGGCGGAGGAACTGAAGGCCGCCCTCGAACACATCCCCGAAGAGTGGATGGAAGTGGCCCTCAACAAGTTACCACCGACCGCTGATTGAGGTGATTAAGGTGACAAAAAATGATTTTGATTTTCTATCGCATTGAAGCACGATAGAAAATCAAAATCATTCAATCAAGCTAATCAGCGTAATCAGCGGTCTAAACCAGCGGTATGAAATTTCAGGTTTCCAGCGAGATCGACTACGAGGTTCGTTTTCCGAGTACGTTGATTCTCAACATCCACGCCTTGAGAACCCCGGCCCAGACGGTGCTGGAAGAAACATTTACCGTCGAGCCGTACGTTCGGATCGAGGAATTTACCTCCGTGAACGGCGAAAACCGGTTCGCCCGGATGGAGGTGACCGAACCGATGACCCTCCGGATCGCCTACCGGGCCACCGTGGATACGCATCCCAAAACCATCGACCTGGACCAGAACCTGGAAAACGTGCCGGTGGTGCAGCTCGACGGGTCGGTCATTCCCTTCCTCTTCCCCAGCCGCTACTGCCAGTCGGACAAGCTCTACCGGATGGCCTACAACCAATTCGGAAAAATCGAGGGCACACCCAGCCGGGTACTGGCCATTGCCGACTGGATTTACGAAAACGTGGAGTACCTGAGCGGCAGTACGAATTCCCAGACTTCCGCCTACGACACCATTGCCGAACGGGCCGGGGTGTGCCGGGACTTCGCCCACCTGGGGGTTACCCTGTGCCGGGCCCTCACCATTCCGGCGCGGTATTTCACCGGGTACGCCTACCAACTGACCCCCCCCGATTTCCACGCCTGCTTCGAAGCCTTCATCGGCGGGCAATGGATCCTCTTCGACGCCACCCGGCTGGCCCCGCTCAACGGCCTGGTCAAAATTGCCACCGGACGGGATGCCGCCGACGCGGCGGTGGCCAGCATCTTCGGCAACGTCGTCTGCACGGCCATGAAGGTGGACTGTCAGGTGGTGGACCCCGATTTCGTGCCGTTTGCCTACGACCGAGCCAATTTGAAGGGCATGTCGTACCAGTGAGC
>JACMKY010000299.1 GCA_014379925.1 Cytophagales bacterium
GTTTTGGCCGTAAAAAGGGGAAACTATTTAACAAAAAATTAATGGAACCGCCGCTGTTCTCTGTCTCAATCCTCCGAATTTAGCGCTTCTTGCCAATAGACCCCTCAAAACCAATTTATGTCTTCCTGTTCTACGAAAATCTCCAAGAGTTTTCCGCGTCAACCTGCCACCGGCCCGGCGGATTTCCGGGTGCGGGGACGCGCGCGAGAAAACTTCCGCCCACCCAACGGCATTTGCGTCCCGCTCGTACCGGCCCGCTCTTTCCCGGCGCCCTTCGCCCGCCCGCATTCGGGGGAAATTATTCCGTCGCTCACCGCGCGGACGATCCTGTTTTCCTTTCTATGGCTGTTGTTCTTCCTGCCGGGTATTCCGGCCCGCGCCCAGCTCGGGGCGGGAACGGCCAGCAATGTCGTCATCAGTCAGGTCTACGGCGGGGGCGGCAATACGGGGGCTCCCTACCAGAATGATTTTGTTGAACTCCATAACCGGGGCACCGCGCCGGTGAGCCTGGCGGGCTGGTCGGTGCAGTACGCCTCCGCCACGGGTACCGGCAACTTCGGGGCGACGAGTACCCAAATCACCGAACTGCCCAACGTCACATTGCAACCCGGCGCGTATTTCCTCGTCCAGGAAGCGGGTGGGACGGTAGGAAAGGAGCTTCCTACGCCCGATTTCACCGATGTCACGCCCATCAACCTGAGCGGAACGGGGGGGAAAGTGGCTTTGGTCAGTATTGCTTCCTCTTTGGGTTGTAACGGAGGTTCGGCGGCGTGTTCAACCGCGTCCCTGGCTGCCGTTGTGGACCTGGTGGGCTACGGCAGCGCCAACTTCTTCGAAGGAGCGGGGGCCACTGCCGCCCCTTCGGGTACCACCGCCGTTCTCCGCAAAAACGGCGGGGCCACCGATACCGACGACAACCGTTCGGATTTCGAAGTGGCAACCCCCGTGCCCCGCAACGGCCAGCCACCCGCCCTTTCCGTCAACGACGCCACGGTGACCGAGGGAAACGCGGGCACGACCACGCTTGCCTTCACGGTGCGCCTGGACCAGCCGGCCGGAACGGGCGGGGTTGTTTTTACCATTGCTACCGCCGACCAGACGGCCACGACCGCCGACGGGGACTACGACACCCTCTGCGTCATTGGGCACATCCCAGCGGGATCCACCAGCCAGACCTTTGAAGTGACCGTCTACGGCGACGCAGTGACGGAGCCCGACGAGGGCTTCTTCGTCAACGTCACCGATGTGGTCGGCGCCACCGTGGCCGATGGCCAGGGTTTGGGTACCATCTTCAACGACGACGCCGTGGTGTACGACCTCATCCACGCGGTGCAGGGACCGGGCGCCGCCAGTCCGGCCGTGAACACGAGGGTGAGTATCGAAGGGATTGTGGTGGGCGATTACCAGGGCACGAATCAACTGGAAGGCTTTTTTGTGCAGGAGGAGGATGCCGATGCCGACGGCGACCCGCGCACCTCGGAGGGAATTTTCGTGTTTTCCACAACCGCCGTGGACGCGGGCGACAAGGTGCAGGTCGCGGGTACGGTCACCGAATACTACGGCTTCACCGAGTTGACGGCGGCGGTCGTCACGGTGGTTGGTTCGGACCGGGACCTGCCTACCCCGACCAATGTCAGCTTGCCGGTGGGCGCAGCGGGCGACTGGGAACGTTACGAGGGGATGTACGTGCGTTTTCCGCAGACGCTCACCGTCACCGACCACTACACCCTGGCCCGTTACGGGGAACTGACGCTTTCAGCGAACGGCTACTCGGTCAACCCCACCAACTTCGTGGATCCCAACGACGATCCCGCGGGGGGCACCACCACCAGCGGCGCGGGTAACGTAGCCGCCGTCACCGCCCAGCAGGACCTGAACGGTCGCCGCCGCATCCTCCTCGACGATGCCAGCACGGTGCAGAATCCCAATCCGACGCCTTACCTGGACCCGACGGCCAACCGGCGGACCATTCGCCTGGGCACCACCGTGGCCAACCTGACGGGCGTGCTGAGTTACGGTTTTGACCAATACCGTCTCCAGCCGCTGCCGGGCGCGGGGCCGGCGTTCGTCTACGCCCCGCGTCCGTCGCCCCCGGGCGTGGGCGCGGCCAACCTTCGGGTGGCAAGCCTGAACGTGCTGAATTATTTCAACGGCGACGGCACGGGTGGGGGCTTTCCTACCGCGCGCGGGGCGGATAACGCGGCGGAATTCAACCGCCAGCGCACCAAACTTTTCGAAGCCCTGAAAGCCCTCAACGCCGACGTGGTGGGCCTGATGGAGGTGGAAAATGACGGCGTGGGCGCAACCTCCGCCATCCAGGACCTGGTCAATGGACTGAACGGCGCCGTTGGCACTCCCGGCACCTACGCCTTCGTGACCGACCCATCCACTGGGGTGGGGACGGACACCATCAAGGTGGCCATCCTCTATAAACCGTCCGTACTGACCCCGGTAGGCGCATCGGTCAGCCGCCCGGACACCGTTTTCAACCGCTTTCCGGTGGCTCAGACTTTCCGGCTGAACGGCAAAGACGCGAAGTTCACGGTCGTGGTGAACCACCTCAAGTCGAAGGGCTCCTGTCCCAACGGGCGCGGCGTGGACGCCGACCAGGGCGACGGGCAGGGTTGCTGGAACGAGCTGCGCAAACGGCAGGTGACCGCCCTGCTGGCTTTCATCGACGCGCTGAAGGCCAGCAGCGGCGACGATGACGTGCTGGCCATCGGCGACTTCAACGCTTACGAGCAGGAAGACCCCATTGACCGGCTGGTGGGGAGTGGCCTGACCAATCTGGTCGCCAACACCTACTCGTACCTGTTTGAAGGGCAAGTGGGTTCGCTGGATTACGCCTTCGCCACCCCGAGCCTGGCTGGGCAACTGACCGGGGCGGGCAAGTGGCACATCAACAGCGACGAGCCGACCTTCCTGGATTACAATACCGAATTCAAAACGCCACCCAACGCCTCCGGCACTCCCGACCCCTACACCGCCTCGCCCTTCCGTTCCTCCGACCACGACCCGATCCTGGCCGGCTTCAACCTGTCGGCACCGGTACCGGTCGGGGTTGCGCGGTCGCCCGTCAGTGGGTCGGCCGCGCTGGCAACCCACCCGAATCCCTTTAGCCATCAAGCCACCGTTTCCTTTACTACCGACCGAACCGAAACGGCCAGCTTGGTACTCTACGACCCGCGGGGCGTACGCGTGCGGGAACTCTACCGGGGGAGCGCCATTGCCGGCCAGCCGGTGGTGGTAGGGGTGGACGGAAAAGGTCTGGCGGCCGGGATGTACCTGCTCCGCTTGCACACGCCTACCCGGACGGCGGGGCAGTGCCTGGTGCTCCAGCGTTAGCGCTGGGGTTGCCTACCAAACCGCACTCAATAGCCGGACGCAACCCGTCCGGCTTACTGCTTCAAAGTCGGAATACCAATGGGGCGGGTGAATGTCAAACTTGACCGGTTCTGCGTTAAGAATTCCGAATTCGCATTTTTTCTATTTAGCGGCCATTCGGATTGCGCCGTCGAGTCGAATCACCTCGCCATTCAGCATCTGGTTTTCGATGATGTGCTTCACCAAAGCGGCGTACTCGGGAGGTTGGCCCAACCGGGGTGGAAACGGCACTTGTTCTCCCAGCGACACCCGGGCTGCTTCGGGTAATCCGGCCAACAACGGCGTTTCAAACAGACCGGGCGCAATGGTCATTACCCGGATGCCGAACCGGGCCAACTCCCGGGCAATTGGCAACGTCATGGCCACCAGGCCTCCTTTTGACGCTGAATAAGCGGCTTGTCCAATCTGCCCGTCAAAAGCGGCTACCGACGCCGTTGAAATGACGATCCCTCGCTCGCCACCTTCGCCCGGTTCGTTGGTTTGCAAAACGGCCGAAACCAAGCGAATAACGTTGAACGAACCGATCAGATTGACGGTAACGGTTTTGGTAAAATTAGCCAGCGAATGCGGGCCGTTTTTGCCGATTACCCGTTCGGCAGGGCCAATACCGGCGCAGTTGATGGCGCCGCGTAAACCGCCAAACGTGCGCTGGGCGATGGCAATGGCGTTTTGAACGCTGTCTTCCTGGCTGACATCAGTCGCCACGAACCGGGCATTTTTGCCGAGCCTGCTTTCGGCTTGTTGGCCGGCGGTGGCATTGATGTCGAGCAAAACGGCGTTGCCGCCATTGTCAACAATCATCCGGGCGGTTGCCAAACCCAAGCCCGATGCCCCGCCCGTGATGATGAATGTGTGGTGTTGGATGTTCATGTCCGTTGCATTCTTAGGAATAGCGAGGGTTAATCAACGCTGCCCGGTGTTTCGAAAAGGCCCGTTGATCCAAGGAACCTTGGTGGGTAGAATCCTGGAGCTGGCCGTATTTTATGGTTGTTTCTATCAAAAAATTAACACACAAACATGGGTCTTTTTTTGCGGAATGATCAGGCAAAAAAGGGTGATTGCTCGGCAAAAACACCCAGGAGCCATTGATTTAGGATGACCACGTGGTCTTTTTTGCCACGTCAGCCTGAGCCGCCGCGCGGTCGAAGGATCCGCATCCCCCAGCTAAAATGGGGGCGCCCTTCGAGGAAGGCTGTCCAAAATTCTCCCGTTTCTACCCGGGGGCGGCCCACCTGGCCACGAGCTTTCTGACCGTGGTTGCGTTGCGCATCGTGGCGGGCATCCGCATTGTTTTTTCGAGCCGGGCGCCGGAGAACGCCGATTCGCTGATCTTTTTACGACACAACCAGTAGACTTCCCGCCCGTGGACGTGGAAGTCGTCCGCGGGCGTCCGGAAGGTAAGGAGTTGGTGCTGTGCCTCGGCGGTGGGTGGCGCCGGCAAGAACGCGATGTAAAGCGCACTGCCGTCCGCAATGAGGTCAGCGGGTGCGAAGGACGGGTGGTGCGCAATCGCGGCCAGTTCGGAGGGGGTTCGGATGAAAGTGGCAACTTCGTAGCGGAGGCTTTGGTGCAAATGGCGCTCAATCTGCCGTTCGAGCGAGTGCGGGTCCTCAACGGGTGTTTCAAAGAGGACGTTGCCGCTCGCGATGAACGTCTCCACGTTCGAAAATCCGAGTTCCGTAAACAGGGTGCGGAGGTGTGCCATCTTGACGACGTGACCGCCTACGTTGATGGCGCGGAGAAATGCGGTGTACCGGAGCACGGGAGTGGCTGGTTTACGAGGTAGTTGGGGTACCCGATGGTTTTTGCCTTACACCAGCCGGACGGGGTGCGTTGCGGATCACACTGCCCGGCATCTTCCAAAGAGCGGGTTATTTTTCGGGCGCGGTGGTGGGGTTTTTCCGGTAGTCTGCTCTCTCCAGGCGCCAATGCCATATTTCACCGTCGTCCGGGTCATTCACCGTTCCAACGTAGCGCATACCGACGTGCTGGTACGCCGGACGCCCGGCAGCAGCGGCATAACGTTAACGCAATTCCTCGATGGTGATGTCCTTGTAAGAAGCCTCGGCCTTGCCGCCCCCGTGGATCTGCAACCCGATGAGGCCCGACTGCTCGAGGGTAACGTCCGGCTCGGTGTAATCGACCGTTGGCTGGCCATTCAGCCGGAGGCGGATGCGGCGGCCTTCGCACCGGATTTCGTAGTCATTCCAGTCGTTGCGCCGCAGGAACTTGGTCAGTTGAACCGAATCGGGTTTGGCCAGTGTTTTGTTGCGCCGCGATTCGTCGTAGAGGCTGGCCCAGTAGCCGTCGCCCAGGTCGGCCTGGTAGCCGATCATTTCGTAGGCCGGGTCCGCCGCCCGCCGGCTGCGGAACTGCACCCCGGCGTTGACGAAGCCGGTGCCAACCAGTTTGAACCGGAGGCGAAGCACGAAGTTGGCGTAGGGGCGGGTGGTGCAGAGAAATTCGTTGTGCGGGACGGTATCCCGGAGTGAACCGCCCACCAACGCGCCATTTTCAATGCGCCAGGTCTGGTTCGTATCGCCTTCCCAGCCCCGGAACGTTTTGCCGTCGAAGAGGCGGACGGGCGGGGGTTGGGGCGGGCTTAGCCAGCCGGCCAGGTAGAGCAGGGTGGTTGCGAAGGCGGACAGGAACGGGTTCATACGAAAAAACAGACTGATGGCGGGAGACGAAGTCGAGGCGGCAAAGTACGGTTTTGCGCTGGGTTTCGCAACGGCAATCCAATGGTCCGGCAATCCGATGGTCCGGCAATCCGATGGTCCGGCAATCCGGTTGCCGGGCAAAAAGGGCCGGGCCGGGCAGGCGGGAACACGCGGGTGGTGGTTGCGCGTTACGGAGACGGGAAATGGCAACCGTCGTTTTTAATCGTGTAAATCGTGGCTCAGGCCGCTACGGAAAGTAAATAGCCATCAGCCATCCGCTTGCCAAACGAAATACCAACCCAATGACGTTGCTTATTTCGATCCGGGTATTATCCTCCTTCTAACCAAAGAAACGCATTCGTATGCCCGATTTTGTTGATCGCCGTTCCATTGTGCGCACCATTTGGGGAAACGCCGACGTGGTGCTGCTCATCTTTGCGGGATCGGCGGCCGAATTTGCCCTCAACCGCGCCGTGGATTGGCTCTTTTTTACGGGCAAACTTCCGGCCGATCCGATCGGGCGGCTGTTCTCCACTGTTCGCTACGCCCAGGACATCATTTTTGCGGAGGAGTCGAAAGCCCGGCAAACGATCGCCCGCATGGTGGCCATTCACGGCGGGGTGGAACGCCAGCGCGGCCAGGCCATTCCCGACTGGGCCTACCGCGACGTACTCTACATGCTGGTGGATTATTCGGAGCGGGCCCATCAACTGCTGCGTCGGCCGCTCACGGCCGGAGAGCGTGAAGAACTCTACCGCACGTTCCGCCGCGTGGGCGAAGGTATGCACGTGCCCGACTTACCGGCCAACTACGCAGAATGGCAACTGGATCGTCAGCGACACCTGGAGCGGGACCTGGTATCCAGCCCCTATACGGACCAACTTTTCGGACGCTACCGGGAAGAACTGGGCGCCTGGCGCTACGGTTTGTTGCGGCAGGCGCAGGCCCTGCTGGTGCCGGAGCGCGTCCGGGGCCTCCTGCGGCTGCCGGCCCGGCCCGGCCTTTTCTACACCCTCTGGATGTACCGCGTATTCGAGCGCTTCCGGCTGCGGGCGCTCGTTCAACGGGCGCTGTTGCCCGCCCGATACCTGGACGAAATCCGGCAACTGGAACGCATTTTAGTGGATAATTGATAATTGTTTTTCTGGGGTATCGAACGTTCGGCGGAAACTATCCACTATCCTAGTTCGACTTCGCTCACTA
>JACMKY010000300.1 GCA_014379925.1 Cytophagales bacterium
ACAAGGAGATCGCTGCTCTGTTCAAGGAGTACGGGCTGGAATTGGTTTTGAGGATCAAGGAGCAAAAGCTGGAAATTCAGAAGAACATTGACGGCATTATTTATTCCTATCCTTATTCAACCATTGCCGATACGCTGCAACGCATTATCTTCTACCTGACTGCCATCGAGTCGAACCACGATTCCGTGCTGTTGTTCGAAGAGCCGGAAGCCCACGCTTTTCCGCCCTACACCCGCATGCTGGCCGATCGGATCGTGCACGACGAGAAGAACCAGTATTTCATTACCACCCACAGTCCGTACCTACTGTACACGGTGATTGAAAACACTCCCTTCGAAGAATTAGGCCTTTTCATCACGTATTTTGAGAATTACGAAACGAAGGTGAGGGCTTTGTCCAAGGAAGGGTTGCGGGAAGTGCTGGACGACAGTTACAACATTGACGTGTTCTTCAATCTGGACCGATTCGTTACGCACGAAGCCCAACCGTAAGATGGACTTCATTCCCGAATGCTACGCGGACACGACCCTGCTTTTGTTCTTCAAAATTCCTCTTAAACAAACCAAGCACACCTACGGAATCAGCAAGGTGGCAAAGGCGATGGAAGCGCAGTTCGACGATTTTCACAAAGTCTTAATTGGGCTGACGGATGATGACAAAGCGGGCACGCTTCCGCCGTACTTTGACGACTTCGAAACCATTCGTTCGGAACACAACATTCTGTTCAGGAAAAAGCCGGTGGCTAACCACTACCTTCTCACGCTCCGTCCGGCCCTCGAACAGTGGTTGATCGACAGCGCCGCTTCCGTTCAATTGAAACCGAGCGATTGTGGTCTGCCGGATGATCCCAAGCAGTTGCACCGGGTTACCCAACAGATCAACATCGGCAAAAATCCCGATTTCCTGTGTTTGCTCCGCGCCATCAAAAAAGAGAAAGCCCCGTCTTTCCTCACGCTGCAAGCCTGGCTGAACGAATTCCTCGAACCATAACCCAAACGGCTGCTATTTTCCGCCGCCCGCATGGCTTCCCGGACGCTGCCGTGCTGCTGGAGAAGGGCCGCGGCGGCCGCTTCTTCGATCTTCAACTCATCCATTAGCATGTGGATGCCCCGGTCCACGAGTTTGTGGTTGCTCATTTGCATATCCACCATCTTGTTGCCTTTTACCCGACCCAGTTGAATCATCACGGCCGTGGAAACCATGTTGAGGACCAGCTTCTGCGCCGTGCCCGCCTTCATGCGCGTGCTGCCCGTCAGGAATTCCGGCCCAGTTACCACTTCCACCGGGTAGTCGCAACTGTTGGCCAGTTGGCTGTCGGGGTTGCAGGTGATGCAGCCCGTCAGGATGCCCTTTTCGCGGCAAGCCAGCAGGCCCCCGATGACGTAGGGCGTGCGTCCCGACGCGGCAATGCCGACGACGAAATCCTGGTCCGAAACCTGGTAGGCTTGCAAGTCTTGCCAGGCTTGTTGAAAGTCATCCTCCGCAAATTCAACGGCCTTGCGAATGGCCCCGTCGCCCCCGGCAATCAAGCCCACTACCCGGTCGAAGGGAACGCCGAAGGTGGGGGGGCATTCGGAAGCATCGACCACGCCGAGCCGGCCGCTGGTGCCCGCGCCGATGTAGAAAAGCCGGCCTCCTTCCTTCATCTTCAATGCAATCGGCGCGACCAGTTTCTCGATCTGCGGCAAGGCTTTTTCCACGGCCAGCGGCACGGTTTTGTCCTCGTCGTTGATGTGGCGGAGCAGGTCGGCCAGCGGCATCTGCTCCAAGTGGTTGAAGTGCGAAGGGGATTCGGTGATCATATGGGTAGGGCGGACATGCTTGGGGGCGGCCCCGCTTTGTCCGTTTTGAGGTTGCGTTTCATGAAATTACGGATGGGCGAACAAGATGTTTGTCCTACAAGCCAGGTTGGTGATACAACGTCAGCCCGGCGATGGGACTTTCGAGAACATTCCGTACCGTCAGTCCCTGGTCGTTGGCTACCTGCCGCAGGATGTCGCTGTAGTAAAAGGCCACCGACCCGACGAAGTGAACCTGGTGTTGGCGGTAGTTCTCGTATTTGGCGAGGTACTTGTCGAAAAATTCGTTAAAGCTGCCGTACACCAGCCCGTAGGCGAAGGGATGGCGGCGGTTGTCGAAGAGAAACTTGGAGAAAGAAGCGAAATACTGGTTCGGCGAAGGCTGGGAATAAGCGTGGTCAAGCACGTCGAGGCGGGTGAGGTGATACCGCTGGTCGAACTTCCCGGCCAACTCCGGCGGCATTTCGCCCAGCAGGTAGCGCTGCACCAGCGTTTTGCCCAGGTGTCCGCCGCCGCCTTCGTCGCCCAGCCAGAATCCCAGCGAGGGGCGGTTGGCCACGATGGCCTGGCCGTCGTAGAGGCAAGAGTTGGAGCCCGTTCCCAGGATGCAGGCAATGCCCGGCTCGTGGCCGCACAGCGCGCGCGCCGCCGCCACCAGGTCGCTCTCCACGCGGATGTCGGCCTCGGGAAATGCCCGTCCGATGCCCGCCCTCACCACGTCGCACTTTTCTTCGCCGGTACAGCCCGCTCCGTAATAGTGCACCTGCGCCACCCTTTCACTTATCTGAGGAACCAGGTGCTGGCTGATTTCGGCGTGGAGGGCCGTGGCCGCCTGGTAATACGGGTTGAACCCCGCCGTTTTCGCCTGGCGCACCGTGCCGTCCGCCGCCAGCAGGCGCCAGTCGGTTTTGGTGGAACCACTGTCAGCAATGAGTATCAAGTTAGTAGACAGTTGGCAATAGGCAGTTGGCAGTAGCGTCGTTGCATTGCAACCAGGCAGCATTCCGCTGGGCGGCATTCCGCGATGTAGCCGGTATCCAATCTCCAGGATTCAACATTCAATGTTCAATATTTAAACTCTTAACCAGCAACCTGTAACCTGTAACTTCTATACCAACCGTCCGACCACGGTGAACTTGTCGAACACGGTTTCGGTATGGGGTGCGTCGCGCATTTCGTCGGTCAGGTCCTGTCCGGCCCAGTGTTCGTAGTGTTTGCCATTGCGCCACAGCCGCGACTTGTTCAATTCGTAAATGTAACCCCGGTAAGCACACCAGATTTCCTCCCGGTCGTTGCCGTTGCGCAGGGCCAACTGCGCCCGGGTGTACTCCCTGATCGGCGTTTCAAGCATGGGCGGTCAGGTAGGTATGGTCGCGCAGTACCGTACGGAGAAAGGTCAGCGATGGCCCCGGGTTTTCCACCCCCAACAGTTCCTTCACTTTTTGGGCGAGGGTTTCGACGAGGGTGAAGTCGGTGGAAAGGCTGTTTTCGTACAACTGCAACGCTTCCCGGATGATGCCCACGTCGCGGTCCGACAGGTTCGCCGCCTGGTAGTACGTCGGCTCGTAGGTGTCGCCCACGGTGGGCAGGCGGGTGTCTTCCAGGCTCACCCGGCGTTGTAAGCTCACAACGGCCGTGCCGGCGGCCAGGTCGCCAATCCGCTGGCCCCGCCCCCCGGCCACGATGACCACGACGGCAACGACACCCCCGAAAATACCGAAGTCAACGATGCTGAGCAACCAGCGCATCAAGTAGCTGCCCACGGAAGGCTGAGTCCCGTCCAGTTTTACTACCTTGATCTTCATTTGTCTTTTTCCCAGCGTTTGCCCGTCCAGGAATATTTCGCTGAGCAGGCCGTAGAACGCGTAGGGCAGTACCAGCGCTACGTACAAGGCCGGAGAAGTTACTTTCAATCCGCTCACAAAGACCAGGCTAGCGGTGATCAGGTACGCCGCCAGGATGAGTTGATCGAGCAGATAGGCCAGGATGCGGTCGCCCACGCTGGCGGGCTGGTACTCGATGACTACGTTTTGGGTGGTTTGAATTCGAATGGTTGGCATAACACACGTTGCTTTGGGATGTATTCTCCCAGACTACCAAAGGAAACTTCGCAATCCACTTTTTCCGCCGGAGGAGGGAGAAAGGAAACCGGATGGCGATGATTACCCAAAGCGGATGGGCGATCACTCAAAACGTTCCTTTAAGGGCTTCGGCGGCTTCTTTGGGCTGGTCGGTTGCCAGGATGTCCGCGCCGTTGCGGATCAGGTCGGCGTACACGTTGGTGGTTCGGGCGGCAGCTTTCCGGTCAAGGTTTCCCATCGTTCCCAGGATGCACGAAATCCCTTTGGCGTGCAGCAGCTCGTAAAGGGACGGTTCCGGTTCACTCACCCCTACGAAAGCAAGCAGGTGGTCGAACGGGATGCCCGTTGCGGCCAGCCGCTGGAAATCTTCCGGGTTCCGCACCGTGACGGAAATCATCAGGTCGGGGTGCAAACGGTGGTATTGCAGCGCGGCTTCCGCCGAGTAGGTGATGACCGCCGCGTAAGATTCGGCCTTGGCCTGGCGAATCGCTTCCACGATGCGCTCCGCCGGAACGCCTCGTTTGACATCCACCGTCAGAATGGCCTTGCCCCGGGCCCAGTCGAGCACCTGCGACAGCGTCGGAATGCGGTAATCGGTGAGCTGGCCGGCGTTGTCTTCCAGCCGGAGTGGCTGAAGTTCGTCGTACGTCCGGTCGGCCAGCTTGCCCGTGCCGTTGGTGGTGCGGTCCAGCGTTTCGTCGTGCATCATCACCAACTGCCCGTCTTTGGTGAGTTGCACGTCGCACTCGATAATGGCGGGGGCGAAGCGCAGCGTGTGGTCGAAGGTAGCCAGGCAATTTTCGGGAAAACCGCTCGTCGGGCCACCCCGGTGCGCACTGACGAGCGGCTTTCGTGCGGGCGTACGCCGAAAGTGCTGCCGCAACTCCGCCGCGTTGTCGAAGCCGACGTGGTACGGCGGTTGGGACTGCCCGGGTGAAACGCCCAGGCTCAGCCAGCCCGCCCAGAGGCAGACCAACGGTAAAAGGAAGGCACGCATACCGATTGGATCAAGGAAATGTCGGATCGGCAAAATGGCCGTTTATCCGGAATTTACCAAACGGACGCCCCGCTTTTCGGCGTCCCCCCGTTCGGATCGCCCCGGTGTTTCACCGCGCCTCGCCGGGGGAACCGGACTCGGCCGGGAAGTCACCGCGCGTAACTAC
This sequence comes from Cytophagales bacterium, assembly GCA_014379925.1. GTDB lineage: Bacteria > Bacteroidota > Bacteroidia > Cytophagales > ES-bin-26 > ES-bin-26. The sequence goes on from JACMKY010000300.1 coordinate 5,044, forward strand.
GTCTGTAATGAATGGGCGGAGATTAATGCCGAATATCCTGGCTCCGGCTTTCTATTTTGGTTGAGAACCGCTAATTTCGCCTTCTCAAAAACACCACTTCGTATGAAAAAATTGAATTCACTGCTGCTGGCTTTTGCCTTCCTGGGAGTACTTCAACTGGCTGGCTGCAAAAAGAAGGATGATCCGAAGCCCGCCTCCGAGTTGATCGTCAAAAACTGGAAGGTCAAGGAAGCCAAGGAAGACGGTACCAAAGTGTACGACGATCCTTACGCCGCCGGCTCCGACACCAAGGATTATTCGCGGTTCAAGCTCGAATTTACCAGCGCTACCGACGTTCGGCTGACGGAACAGAACGGCGACGTGATCACGGGCAAGTGGACCCTGACGGAGAGCGACAAAAAACTGGTGCTCAGCGGACTGACTCCCCAGCCAACGGGTGTGACCGGCAACCTGGAATACACCAACGTGGTGGTGACCGACAGCGAATTGAGGTTTACCCGCAGCAGCCCCAACCCCAAGACGGGCGCCAGCTCCACCGAATACGTGCTGTTCTTTTAGGCCAGCCCGACGCGTTACGCAAGCCAGTCGGCTTGGCGCAGTCCTTGGTTTTCCCCGGTTTTCCCCGCAACACCCAGATAAGCCGTCCCTTCCGACGGCTTTTTTTATCAGTACACCCGGCGATTTGTTCCTTTCAACCAACAATTACACCGATTCATACTATTTACTCACATTCGTCAACGAATTTGCGCTATATTTCGTAAACAATCCAAGAAAAAAATGACGCATTGAAAGGAAAAACACCGGATTGCTGTCGGCTGACCATCACTTGCATCCTGCTCCATGAAAACACCCCTACCAACCGAAAAGAAGAAGCACGGCCAACGCCTGAACGGCGCGCTGTTCTGGCTGCTGGTCCTTGCCTGCGCCGGGCCGGCGTTCACCGGGGTGGGCGCTCCGCTTCCCGAAACGTCATTTCACTCCGCCGCCGTTCCGGACAGTGTAGTTACCGACCGCCGGGTTGACTTCGAGGTGCAGTCCATCAGCAAGCGCCGGTTTCGCATCAGCTTCAACAACCGGGGCGGCAGTTCGGTATTCGTGAAAATATACGACGTGATCGGCAACCTGATCCGCCACGAAAAGATCGACCGCAAAGGTAGGTTCAGAAAGGAATATAACCTGTCGGAAGCCCGGACGAACTTTTACGTCATCGAGGTCGGCAACGAAGTCTTCAGCACCACCAAGCGGCTGTTTCCGGGCTGAGCCGGTTAGTCATGGATAGTACCAACCAGCAGAGAAACAACCAGCAGAGAAAAAGGGGAAACTTTTTACAGTTAGTATTAAACCTGAAGTATTTTACCAAACGGCCGAGAAATGTTTGGCTTTTCTAGCCAATACTTCAGCGGGATAGATACCAAAGCAGGTACCCACCAGAAAATGCATCTCAAGCCCCGGCGAGCCCCGGGGCTTTTTCGGTTGACCCGAATCCGGCGGAATTTCCTATCTTTCGGGTTGCAAACCGTTGATTTCCCAGTCAGCGGTTTTAACTCCCCACTCCCGCATGCGCATTCTTCACACTGCCGACTGGCACCTGGGCAAACGGCTGGACGGTTTCTCCCGGGCGGAGGAACAACGGGAGGTACTGCGGGAAATCGTGGACATCGCCGACCGCGAACAGGTCGATGCGGTGCTGATCGCGGGCGACTTGTTCGATACTTTCAACCCACCCACGGAGGCCACTGAGCTCTTCTACCAAACCCTGAAACGGCTGGCCTGCAATGGCAAACGACCCGTGGTAGCCATCGCTGGCAACCACGATTCGCCCGACCGCATCGAAGCGCCCGATCCGCTGGCGAGGGAGTGCGGCATCATCTTCGCCGGGCATCCGCATTCGGTGGTGAGTCCCTTCTCGCTCGATTGCGGCCTGCACATTACCCGCAGCGAGCCGGGTTTCCTGGAGTTGCGCGTGGCCGGAATCGATTTTCCCCTGCGCCTCTTGCTGACGCCCTACGCCAACGAATTCCGGTTGCGGACGTACCTGGGCAACACTCCGCTCCCCGCAACGGTGGGCGGCACTCCGCTCCCCGCAACGGTGGGCGACCTGGCGGCCGATCTCCCCGCGGAGCCTGTCCTGGAAGAATCTCCCCGGGAATTGCGGCAGGTGCTGGCGGCGCGTTGGCAATCCCTGGCCGACGCCTACTGCGACGAAAAAGGAGCCAACGTGCTGCTGGCCCACTTGTATTTGATGAAGAAGGATGGCCTCCCGCCCGAAGAACCCGACGACGAGCGGCCCATCGCGCACGTTGGTGGTGCCCAGGCCGTGTATTCCGAGAACGTGCCGGCGCAAATTCAGTACGTGGCCCTGGGGCACTTGCACCGCCAGCAGGTGATCGACACCCAACCCTGCCCGGTGGTTTACAGCAGCAGTCCGCTCGCCTACAGTTTTGGGGAAGCCAACCAGACCAAGTACGTGGTGCTGGTGGATGTACATCCCGGCCAGCCCGCCCGCTACCGGCCCGTTCCCCTGAGCAAAGGCCGGAAGTTGTTGCGCGGGCGCTGCGAAGGCGTCGAGGCGGCGGTCAGGTGGCTGCAACAAAACCCGACGGCCCTGGTCGAGTTGACCGTGGTATCGGACACTTACCTGACCGCCCCGGAGCGGAAACGGGTGTACGGGGCCCACGATGGCATCGTGGCGTTGATTCCCGAAGTGCGCGGGGCCCAGCCGGCGGCGAATCGCCTGACCAGCCTTGACCTGGGCAAAGGCATGGAAGAACTGTTCACCCAGTATTTCAAACACAAACATACGCAGGCCCCCAACGACCGTCTCATCGACTTGTTCCGGGAAGTCCTCTCGGAGGGTGCCTCCGAGGAAGAAGCATGATTCCCCTTCGTCTCACGCTGGGCGGCGTCTACTCCTACCAGCAACCGCAAACCATCGACTTCGCCCGCCTCACCGAAGCCAGCATCTTCGGCATTTTCGGTACGGTGGGCAGCGGCAAGTCCACCATCCTGGAGGCCATCTCCTACGCCCTCTACGGCGAGACCGAACGGCTGCACCAGCGCGAAAGCCGGGGGTACAACATGATGAACCTCAAATCCAACGAGTTGCTGATCGACTTCGTGTTCCGGGCGGGGGGCGCCGATACCGAATACCGCTTCAAGGTGAACGGCAAACGAAACCGGAACCACTTCGACCGGATCAACACCTTCGAGCGGACGGCCTACCAAAGGGAAGGTGCGAACTGGATTCCGATCGAGGCCGACAGCGCGGAACGGATCATCGGGTTGAGCTACCCGAATTTCCGGCGCACCATCATCATTCCGCAGGGCAAATTCCAGGAGTTCCTGCAGTTGAGCGACACCGACCGGACGCGCATGATGCGGGAATTGTTTAACCTCGACAAGTACGAACTCTACCGGAAGGTGGACGGGCTGGAAAAGAAGAACAACGACGAAAAACTGCTGCTGGAAGATCGCCTCCGACAGACCGGAGAAGTGGACGCCGCCGGCATCCAAACCCGCCGGGAAAGCCTGGCCCGGCTTCAACAGTTGCTCGAAGAAACCGACCACAGCCTGCTGGAGAAGCGCCAGGTGGACGGGGCTTTTGCGCAGTTGAAGGAATTGTTCGAACGGATGGAGCGGCAACGGCAGGTGTGGAGCCGGCTGCAGACCCGGACGGACGAATTTGCGGACCTGGAGCGGCGCATTGAACGCTACGAACACTGCCGCCTCTATTTCAAGGACCTGCTCGACAATCACCACGCGGGAGAGGTGCGGATGCGGACCCTCTCGGAAGCGGCGGCCCGCCAGCGGACGCAGCGCAACGAACTGGCCGCTCGTCTGGCGCGCGAAGAAAGTGCGTTGGATGAACTCCGGGTCCGGTACGATACCCGCGAAGCACTCCGCGGGAAAGCCGAGGAAATGGAAAAGATCGCCGGCATCCTGAAACTGGAGGCCGGGGCCGCCCAACTGCGCGAGCAGCTCAGCAACGGAGAAATGCACTTCAGCCGCGCCTCCTACCAGGTTGGCCAGATCCGGCAGGAGCAGGCGGCCCTGTCGACGGCCACCAAAGCCCTCCGGGCCGCGTTGTCCGACCCGGCCGACCTGGCGGCGGCCGGCAGTTGGTTCGCCGTGGACGCCCAGTTGCGGGCAGCGAAGAAAAGCCTGCTGGAAGAAGCCGAAGGAGCAGCCGCCCGGCTGCGGCAACTGGAAACCCAGCGGTATATCCTGGCCAGGGCCGTCTTCCGGTCGCGGGTGCCCGTTGCCACGGAAGAAGCTCCCCTGGCCGAATGGCCGGAACGGTTGCGCGAGGCCAGAGCGGAGCTGGAAGCGCAACTCGCCCGCACGGAGGGGGAGTGGCAGCACCTGCTCCTGCAAGCTAAACTGGCCGACTACGCCCAGGCCTTGCGCGAGGGCGAACCCTGCCCGTTGTGCGGTTCCACCGAGCATTCGCACCAACCGGACGCCGCCCACGATGGTCAGCGGCTGACCGAAACGGAAGGCAGGAAACGGACGTTGCAAACCCAACTCCAGCAACTGGACCATTCCGAAAAGCAACTGCACACCCTGGCGGTGCAACACGCCGGGCAAAACGAAGTGCGGGAGGGGATCGTCCACAAGCTGGACACGCAGACGGTCCGGCTGGCCAAACACCGGCGGGATTTCATCTGGCCGGACTTCCGTCCCGACGACGAAGCGCACTTTCAGGAGACCTGGGCCGAATCCAAGCGCCGGCAAAAGGAGGTGACGGCGCAGGAACGTCGGCAGGAGGAACTGGCGGCCAAGCTGGTGGCCGAAGAACAGAACCGGGACAAATTCCGGAATCTCCTCGAGAAGCGGCAACGGGAGTTGGCCGGAATCACCGCGCAGGTAAACCTCTACCGCGGACAAATCCGGCAACTCGACCCCGGCGAGTACGCCCACTTTCCGCCCGAAACCCTGGAGCAGGAAGCCCGGCAGTGGATGAGCCAGTACCGTCGCCTCGAAACGGACTACCGCGCGGGTGAGCAAGCCCTTTCCGCGTTGCGGATCGGGGCGGGTACCTTGTCGGGAACCCTCCAGTCCACCGAGTCAACCCTGGCCCACGCGCAAGCCGAAGCCGACGTCCTGCGTCGGAAACTGGATGAACAATTGATGGCTTCTGCCTTCACCTCCCCCGAGGAAGTACGGGCCATACTGAACAGTTCCCTGGACCTGGAGACGGAAAAGAGCCGGTCAAACGCCTTCCGGCAGGACCTCCACACGGCCCGGGTGCAGCACCAAACGCTGGTGGAGCAAGCGCAGGGCAAATGCTACGACGCGGCGGCGCACGCCGAATTGCTGGCCGATATTGCCCGGCTGCGCCAGGAACGGAACGAGCAAGGAGAACAGGCGGTGCTGCTGAAGCGGGAAATCGGCGGGCTGGAAAAAAACCTGCACCTGCGCAAGGAACTGCTTGGTAAGCGGGACGCGCTCCAGCAACGCGCCGAAGACCTCGGCACGCTCAAGAAATTGTTCCGGGAGAGCGGCTTCGTCAACTACGTCTCGTCGGTGTACCTGCAGAACCTGTGTCACGCGGCCAACGAACGCTTCCAT
>JACMKY010000301.1 GCA_014379925.1 Cytophagales bacterium
CTCCAGGGAGTACATCCGAACGCAGACCAAAGCCCTGATCGCCCGCAGTATTTTCCAGAAAAACAGCGCCAAGGGCAGAAACAACGAGTATTACCAGATCATGGCCAGCACCGACGAGGTGTACACCCAAGCGCTGAAGCACCTCGACTGGGCGGAAGACATCGAGCGGGGTAATTTTTCGAAGATCAGCAATAAGTAAACCGATCGGGTGGCCACGCCATTGAACGGTGGCACGGGGCGATGGTTCGAAGACTTGCCCGCGGAGGAAACGCAAAGAACGCAAAGAAGAATTCTTTGCGTTCTTTGCGTTTGAAGCTTATCCGTTCCCTTCATTATGAGTCATTATTATACATTGGGTCAGATTCCGCACAAACGGCACACCCAATTTCGGCAGCCCGACGGCAGTCTCTACAAGGAAGAAGTAGTCAGTTCCAAAGGCTTCTCGGGTATTTACTCGGTACTCTACCACCAAAACCCACCCACGCGGGTAAAGCGAGTCCACGAGCCGGTTCCTTTCGGCTACCGGCTGGCGTCTGATTACCCGCTGCAGCAGACGCACCTGAAAACGTCGGCCATCCGGACTACCGGCGGCGATTACCTCGCCGCCCGCCGGACGCTGCTCGCCAACCACGACGTTTCAATGGCCGTTTGCAGCCCCACGGAGCGAACGATGGACTATTTCTACAAGAATGGGGAGGCCGACGAACTGTTATTCGTGCATGAGGGAAGCGGGTACCTGCTTTCGCAGTTCGGCCGGTTGCGGTTTGAGCCAGGCGATTACGTGGTAATTCCCCGAACGACGATCTACAAGATTGACTTTGATCCCGCTCCGGTTCGCTTGCTGGTCGTGGAATCGGCCAGCCCGATCGAGACGGTGAAGCGGTACCGCAACGAATTGGGGCAACTGCTGGAACATTCTCCTTACTGCGAGCGCGACATTCGTCCCCCCACCGAGTTGGTGATGGATGAAACTCCCGGCCAACACTGGATAAAGATTAAAAAGGGAGGTTTCCTGCACCAATATGAATACGCTTTTAGTCCGCTCGACGTGGTGGGCTGGGACGGTTTCCTATATCCCTACGCACTTTCTATCCACGACTTCGAGCCCATCACGGGGCGCATTCACCAGCCACCGCCCGTTCACCAGACGTTCCAGGCGCACAATTTTGTGGTCTGCTCCTTCGTGCCCCGGCTGTTCGATTACCATCCGCTGTCCATTCCGGCGCCGTACAACCACTCCAACATCGATTCGGACGAGGTGTTGTACTACGCGGAGGGAAATTTCATGAGCCGGCGGGGCATCGAACGCGGATCGTTCACGCTGCATCCCGGCGGGCTGCCCCACGGCCCGCACCCCGGCACCACCGAAGCCAGCATCGGCGCCACCAAAACGGAAGAACTGGCCGTGATGCTCGACACTTTCCGGCCCCTGAACCTGACCGAAGCGGCTTTGCCTTACGTGGATACCAACTACCCAATGAGTTGGAATGCGTAGCTATTCATCCAACCACTTCGACAGGTTCTCCCGTTGCGCAACGGTATAATTTTCCTGCAACTGCAATGTCATTTCTGACTCATTCGCTTTCCACTCCAAACCCACGAAATTCAAGGCTCGGTTAAGGCGGTTTTCCAGGGGTGCGTTGCCGGTAATGCATTCATCGAAATAAGCCTGAACCGTATTCTGCGGGGCGATCCCCGGCGGGAAATGGCCGGTTGCGCCCTCCACGGCGGCGCGGTAATCTTCCAGCGTGTAACCGACCTGCGGCTGACCGAAGTTTTGCCACATCCCGCGCATCACGTCGTCGAGCGAGCGGACGTGCCCCGTTTGCTGCCGGATTTCCAGATCCAGAATCAGGGCGACCACGGCCCCTTTGTGGTAGATGGAGACTTTTCGGTCCGGGACACCCGGTTGGTAGCCGTCAAGCCACAAGTCGAACGACGACTCCACCAAGGAGTGCACCGCGCGGCCGTGGAGATTGAAGTGCCGCTTCAAAGTGCGGTTCAATTCCGTCAGGTAAGTCTCCAGACCCCATACGCCAGAACGCTTTAAGAAAAGGTCCCCGTAGTAGGTGGTGACTCCCTCGGCCACGAATCCGGTCGGAAAGTAGTTTTCCCGGGTGAAATCGTAGGGCATCAGTTCCGCCGGACGGATGCGGATGACGTTCCAGGCGTGGAACAATTCGTGGGAGCTGATGCCCAACAGGTCATCGTACCAGGTTTCGAATTCCGCGTCCGGCCCCAACACAATTACGGTAGAGTTGTGGTGTTCCACCCCGTGGTAGTGCTGAATGGGCAGGAACTGCAGGATAAAGTGGTAGTCGTCACTGGGAAAGCAAGGGGGTTGACTTCCCGACATTACCGCCATCTGCTTGCGCGTGAAACGGTCGAAATCGGTTTTTATCCGTGGCCAATCGGGCCGTACGTTGCCCCAGAGCCACAGGTGAAACGTGGATCGGCCCACTTGGTATTTTTCGTGTTGCAGGTCCGCGCTGGCCAGCACCGGGCTGTCCACCAGTTGGTAATAATCTTTCGCGCTCAGCACGCGGGCTTTTTCCGCCAGGCCGCAGGCGATCCGGTAGTTTTCCGGTATCCGCAGGCGCACCTGGCAAGCCTCGTTCAACCTTCCCTCCGCGTACACCAGGCAGTTGATGAAATTGATGGTCACCTGCGTTTCGTCCAGCCAGGAGCCTCCCGCGTCGCGTTGCCGGGCGTAGTAAGCGTAGCGTACCACCACCTCCGTTGCCCCCCCGGTGCTTACTTGCCACCGGTCCTTGGTTATTTTGCGAAAAGGAAGGGACTGGTCCTGCCCGTCGAACACGTCGAATTGCTGGATGTTTTTGGCAAAATGAGCCAGCTCATACCGACCTGGCCGCCACGCAGGCAATTGCAGTTCCACTTCAGCCGTCGCCACCCCGGCAATGATCAGTTCGACCCGCAGGTAGTGAGCCGCGGTATCCTCGCAGGAAATGGTGTAATGCACGGATTGATGTTTGAGTGACATTTGCAATCTTGAAACTATTTTCTACCTTTGCAAACCCAAAATGATTGAGGTACGATGAAAAGAACATTCCAACCTTCGTTGCGGAAACGACGCAACAAGCACGGTTTTCGCGAACGGATGTCGACGGCCAACGGCCGCCGCGTCATTGCCAGCCGACGGGCCAAGGGCCGGAAGAAACTGACCGTTTCCGACGAGAGAAGGCACAAGGGTTAAAACGGCGGGCGCGATTCCAAGTAACCGCGTTGGTTGTTTCCGGAATCTGGTAAGCGGTCAGCGGTTTAACCCACGCGGGACCATCGACCGGTTCGTTGCGTACGCTTAAACGCCAGCCCTTTGGAATCGACCCTTCCCAAAGAAGAACGACTTTCCAGTAAAAAAACCATCAAGGAACTCTTCGCCAAGGGTTCCTCTCTTTATTTGTACCCCTTCCGTTTATTGTATTTGCCGGCCGGAACGGCCACCGCGCCCCCGCAAGTGCTATTTACCGTTCCCAAGAAACATTTCAAGAAAGCGGTGAGCCGCAATCTTCTCAAACGGAGGATGCGGGAGGCTTACCGTCGGCACAAAGCCATCCTTTTCTTACGTGCCGAAAAAAAAAATCCCGCCTTCCTGGCCATCCTCTACATTGCCAAAGAGGAAATCCCGTTTGATATAATAGAAAAAAAACTGATATTAGCATTGGGGCGAATGGAATAACCCTTCCCGGTCTTCCGGCCAACCAATTCACCGTACCTTAATCTCCCTCCTATGCGAACGAACCGTGCACGACTGGCGATGGCCGGCGCACTCACCGCCATCACCCTGAGCTTGGTGGCCTTCAAAGACCCGGGTGAGCGCTACTTCGAGATTGCCAAGAACCTGGATATCTTTGGTACGTTGTTCAAGGAAGTGAACACGTACTACGTGGATGAAATCAATCCCAACGAGATCATCAAGACGGGCATCGACGCCATGCTTCGTTCCCTGGACCCCTATACCAACTACATTCCCGAAGACGAAATTGAGGATTACCTTACCATGACCACCGGGCAGTACGGGGGAATTGGTGCCGTGGTTGGTCCCCGCAACGGCAAAACCATCGTGGTGATGCCTTACGAAAATTCCCCCGCCCAAAAAGCCGGGCTGAAGATCAGCGACGAAATCCTGAAAATCGACGGGGTTGACTTGAAAGGAAAGTCCCAGGAAAGCATTAGCAAGTTGCTGAAGGGCCAAGCGGGCACGGTGGTCAAGCTCACCATCCGGCGGTACGGACAGAACAACAACCAGGACGTGGCCGTTGCCCGGGAAAACATCAAGATCAACAACGTGCCCTACTACGGCATGATCAACGAAGAAGTGGGCTACATTGCGTTGAAAGATTTCACCAGCGGTGCCTCGCGCGAGGTGAAAAATGCGTTGGTGGAGCTGAAAAGCAAGGGTGCCAAGAAGCTGGTCTTCGATTTGCGCGACAACCCCGGCGGTTTGTTGAGCGAGGCGGTGAATGTTTCCAACATTTTCGTTGCCAAGGACGCGGAAATCGTCAGCACCAAAGGCAAGGTCACGGATTGGAACAAGACCTACACGGCCCTGAACCCGCCCGTGGACACGGAAATGCCCGTCGTGGTGCTGACCAGCAGTCGCAGCGCCTCGGCCGCCGAAATTGTTTCGGGGGTCATTCAGGATTACGACCGGGGGGTGCTGGTGGGTCAGAAAACCTACGGAAAAGGACTGGTGCAGGCCACGCGGTCTTTGTCCTACAATTCCAAACTCAAAATTACCACGGCCAAGTACTACATTCCCAGTGGTCGCTGCATCCAGGCCATTGACTACACCCACCGCAATGACGACGGCAGCGCCGGCAAAATCCCGGATTCCCTGCGCGTGGCGTTTAAAACCAAGAACGGCCGCGTCGTGTACGACGGCGGTGGCGTAACGCCGGACGTGGAAGTGGCGCGCCCTACGGTCCCTTCCATCACGCAGGGACTGGAATCGAAAAACCTGATTTTTGACTACGCCAACAAGTATTATTCAGAGCACGCCTCCATCAAGCCCGCCAAAGCATTTTCGTTGTCCGATGCCGAATACCAGGACTTTGTGAAGTGGCTCGGTGACAAAGAATACGACTACGTAACGCAGGTGGAGCGCAACCTGGAGGATTTGGAGGCCACTTCCAAGAAGGAGAAATACTACGACAGCATTCAGGATCAGATTAAAGCCCTGAGGACCAAAATTTTCCACGACAAAGACTCCGACCTTCAGAAGTTTAAAACCGAACTCAAGCCACTGCTGGAGGAAGAAATTGTGGCGCGCTATTACTTCCAAAAAGGGATTCAGGAAGCCTCCTTCGACAACGACGTGGACGTGTTAAACGCGCTGGGCCTCTTCAAGGATTCGGAGCGCTACCAACAGATACTGAAAGGAAAGTGAGGAGATAATGAAAACGGAGCGGGAATTAAACTTCTCGCTCCACTATTTTCACATTCTTGATAAATTCGTCCAACTCGGGCGTGGAGTCACTCCCGTAGGCATCTAAACAGAGGCCCTTGGATCCGTCCTCGGCTTCGATGGCGTACAAGATAGTCATGTCCCCCGGATCGGATTCTCCTTCAAAACGGTAAGTGTTTACAATCACCAATTCGTTGGGTTGATACGCCTTGTCCGTATCGGCGCAGACAAATTCATCGCCTCGCATGTGAAAGTCACAGGGATATCCTCCCTTGCGGAGGTCTTCCATTACCTGTGACATGGGTCTCATTTCAATTTTTTTCATATTCGGACGAAGACAAAAAAAGAATGGAGAAGGGAGGAATGGGAATAAAACTCAGAAAGCTGGAAACCACGAGGAATCAGATCTCCGCGGCTTCCAGCTCCCGTTTGGTGGTATTTTCTAGCGATATACGTGCTCGCCCTTGTTGCTTTTCCAGTCCGTCTCAAGGTACTGGGCATCTTCATCCGAACGGGGTTTCACGCCCATCACGATGCCTCCTTCGTTGATTCCGGATTCGTAGGCTTTGGCGCGGTCTTCGGGAATACCCGATCCCACCAACGCACCCAACACACCACCCGTCAGACCGCCCGCACCCGCGCCGGCCAAAGCAGCAGCAATCGGACCGGCAATCACCAGGCCCAATCCCGGCAGGGCCACGGACGTACCAATGGCAGCAATCGCGCCAACGATGGCGCCGAGGGTACCACCAATGGCGGAGCCGACACCGGCACCTTCCATTGCCTTGTCACCCAGTTCGGTGTCGTTGTCCTTATCGGAAAAATATTTCTTACGCGTATCGTCGGACATCATCAGGTTGACGTCATCCTTGCTGTAGCCGCGGCTGCTGAGCGAGTCGTAGGCACGTTCGGCGCTTTCGCGATCGCGGAACATTCCCGTTACCATACCGGAGCCGGTGTAACCCGTTGAAGAACTCAAAGAGGCAGTGTTGCCCGAAGAAATACCGCTTCCTAAATCGTTGCTGCCCAAGGGAGAGTTGGTGTTCAGGGGGGCGTTGCTGCCCAAGGGAGGGTTACTCGGACTGATGGGATCGATTGCCATGGTTTTTGTTGTTTTAGTGAAAAATAGGGTAGGTTTTGACGGCGGCGCTGTTTGCCGCACCTGGTGGGGTAAACGGAAGAAACCGAATTTGGTTGCATCTTGGCGGTTCATCCGTTTTGAAAAACCTCCCATCATTGTCTGCATTTTGGGGTAATTTCCCAGTCGGTTTTGCGACCAACGGCCCAAAAAACAACGCCCATGCAACTGCACTTCACTCATCAAAGTCAATCGTATCTTTTTGATTCGGAACAAGCCTGCGACATTTCCTTGCCCCTGCGCGCCGGAAATGACAATCCGAATTGCTACTACGCCAGTCCCGTCGGGGTGGAAACCATCCGGCAGGGCGCTTTCGTGGGAAATGTAGCCGAGGGGGGGCCGTGCAACTACCAGCAGCTTACCCTTACGCCGCACGGCAACGGCACGCACACCGAATGCTACGGTCACCTGAGTGCCGACCCGGCCGCAACTGTCTGGCAGCAGGTGCGCGCGTACCTCTTCCTGGCCGAGTTGATCACCCTGCCGACCCGACGGCACCTGAACGGCGATCAGCGCGTGACTTTCGCGGATTTTGAACGGGCCTTGGGCCAGCCAACGCCGGAGGCCGTCGTGATTCGTACGTTGCCCAACGGGGACAGCAAGCGGACCCGGCAGTACTCGGGAACCAACCCGCCGTACCTGGAACCGGCCATTTGCGGGTGGCTGGCCGACGCCGGGGTGAAGCACCTGCTGGTGGATCTTCCCTCCGTGGACCGGGAGTCGGACGGCGGACTGCTGGCGGCGCACCGGGCATTCTGGCAGTTTCCGCACCAAACGCGTCGGGAAGCGACGATTACCGAACTCATCTACGTAGACAATGCCCTGACCGACGGACGCTACCTGTTGCAGTTGCAAGTAACCAGCTTGTGCACCGACGCCAGTCCCAGCCGGCCGGTCATGTATCCCTTGCAGCGAACGCCCGGTTGACAATAATCGGGTGGGTTCGGTTGCAAAAACGAATATTGCATATATTTGTCTGATTTCTAAACCGTTTCATCCAATGACTTCTGACCAGAAAAAAGCTTTTCTGTTGTTGAAATCAGTGATCCTGCACCACTTGGGAGCCGCCGATGATGAACGCGGAATGATGAATGAAACGGCGTTCGACCTGGATGCCCAGCATGAATTGACTTGGACCCAGCAGTTCATTCAGGAAGATCCACTTACTGCTTTCGAAAGGGCCAGGGCCTACCTGAATAACCTGGCAACTCAGTGGGACAACCCCGCCAAGCTGGAACACCTGAGCCGGGTGTGGGAATCGACGAGTCAAAAGGGCAACATCAGCGAAATGGAAGCGATGTCCATTCTCAAACTGGCGAAAGATTGGCAGATCCAGCGGGAACTGATTACCCTGGTCCGCAGCAAGCGTGATATCCGTTAACCCCGCCCACCCTTCCGGTGGTTCTTTCCGTGGCCGTTTCTCGCGTTCTTCCGGGCGGATTTTGCGCGTCCTTCAATTGGTTGGGCGAATTCACGCGCCGGGCGACTCCTTCCTGACCGGAATCGGGTTGGGTGCACCCGGGAAGCCGGCCAATCCGAAGACCTCCGGAAACGGCGGCGGGAACCGGAAAACCTGCTAGCTCACCATGCCACCGCGTTTGAACCGAAAACCTGCTGGAAAACCCAACGGACGCCGCCCGCGCTGGGCCGCACAACTGATAAGAATCTCCGGGCGGGTAGCGGCCGGGTTTCTGGTCTTCTCCGTCGGATTAGTCGTTCTTTTCAAGTTCGTTCCCCCGCTGTTCACTCCCCTGATGGTTGTCCGGAGCCTGGAGGCCCGGTTCGCGGGCAAGGATGCCCGGATCTGGTACGACTGGATGCCCTACGAAGGCATCTCGCCCGACGCCGCCATCGCCGTGGTGGCGGCCGAAGACCAGCATTTCCCCCACCACGCGGGTTTTGACTGGACCAGCATCCGGCAGGCGCTGAAAGCGGGCCAAAACCGTAAACAAACGCGGGGAGCCAGCACAATCAGCCAGCAAGTAGCCAAAAATGTATTCCTCTGGAGCCAACGAAGCTACCTCCGCAAGGGCCTGGAAGCGTATTTCACCGTGCTGATCGAACTCATCTGGGGCAAGCAGCGCATCCTGGAAGTGTACCTGAACGTGGCAGAAATGGGCAACGGAACGTTCGGGGTACCGGCGGCTTCCCGGCGATTCTTCGGTCGTCCGGCCCACCGGATCAGCCGGCGGCAGGCGGCTACCTTGGCGGCGGTATTGCCCAACCCGCGTCGCTTCTCCGCCCGGCGTCCTTCGCCCTACGTCCGGCGGCGGACCAACTTTATTCTGCAGCAAATGCGCAACCTGGGCGGCCCGGCTTACTTGAAAAGGCCCGTCGCGGTTTCAAAGACCGGAAGCCGGAGCCTGGGTGCTGAAAGTCGAGAAGAAATAATTCACACCCATCCGTTGGCAGTAGGTCAAAACTCGGCGTTTTGCGGGGTGCGGGGAAAAGGAATCACGTCACGGATGTTCGACAGGCCCGTGACAAACAGGATGAGTCGTTCAAAGCCCAAACCGAAACCGCTGTGCGGGGCCGTACCGTACTTGCGGGTCTCCAGGTACCACCACAGGCTTTCCTCGTGAATACCCATTTCCCGCACGCGGGCGCTGAGCTTGTCGTAGTTTTCCTCGCGCTGCGAGCCGCCGATGATTTCGCCGATGCCCGGAAACAACACGTCCATGGCCCGCACGGTTTTTCCGTCTTCATCCTGCTTCATGTAAAAAGCCTTGATGGCCTTGGGATAGTTGGTCAGGATTACCGGCTTTTTGAAATGCTTTTCTACCAGGTAGCGTTCGTGCTCCGACTGCAAATCCGTCCCCCAACCCACCGGAAAATGGAATTGGCCCTTCTGGTTGGCTTTGGACTTGATCAGTATCGCCACGGCTTCGGTGTAAGTAAGCCGCTCGAACTGGCTCTCCACCACGAACCGCAGCTTTTCGAGCAGGCCCATTGGGCTCTGCTCCTCTTTTTTCCGGGTCTTTTCCTCTTCAATCAACCGGTTTTCCAGAAACGTCAGGTCATCGAGACAGTGATCCAGGGCGTACTGCACCAAGTACTTCAAGAAATTCTCGGCCAGGTCCATGTTGTCCTGCAAGTCGTAGAAAGCCATTTCCGGCTCGATCATCCAGAATTCGGCCAGGTGGCGGGGGGTGTTGGAATTCTCGGCGCGGAAAGTCGGACCGAACGTATACACTTGGGACAAAGCCAGGGCCCCTAATTCACCCTCCAGTTGGCCCGAAACGGTCAGGTTGGTTTCCTTGCCGAAGAAATCCCGCCGGTAGTCTACCGTGCCATCCTCATTCCGGGGGGGGCGGAGGGGGTCCAGGGTGGTGACGCGGAACATTTCGCCGGCCCCTTCGGCATCCGAGCCGGTGATGATGGGCGTGTGCAGGCAGAAGAATCCGCGGTCGTTGAAGTACTGGTGAACGGCAAACGCCATGGCGTGGCGAATCCGGAAAACGGCACCGAACGTGTTGGTGCGCGGACGCAGGTGGGCGATTTCCCGCAGGAATTCCAGGGAATGCTTTTTGGGTTGCAGCGGATACTTTTCCGGGTCGGCCGCTCCGTACACGTCGATGCGTTGGGCCATCACCTCCACGCTTTGCCCCGCTCCCTGCGAAGCAACCAGTTGCCCCGTCACCGACAGACAGGCGCCCGTGGTAACCAGCTTCAGCGCATCCTCCCCCAGAAGCTGCACGTCGGCTACCGCCTGGATGTTGTGGATGGTGGAACCGTCATTGATGGCAATGAAGGCTACGTTCTTGCCTTCGCGCTTGGTGCGTACCCATCCCTTCACGTTCACTTCCTGTCCGGTGGCCGGGGTTTGGAGCAGTTCTTTGATCTTTACTTTACTCATTTCGTAGGTAGGAAAATGTCAGGCTTGACAACCGCCCAAAATTAAGGATTCCCGTCGCTCACTGTGCCCGCGGCCGGGTGTTTTTTGTAAAATAGTGCTAAATTTGGCCCTGTCCGGCCCTTGAATAGGCCCGGCAACCGATAGTAACCCAGGCCCGTCCGCCGGAGTGCATATGCAGAAACTTGGCTTAAATCAATCTCTTTCCCAAAAGCTCTCTCCGCAACAGATTCAGCTCATCAAGCTGTTGCAGGTGCCCACGGCAGAGTTGGACGCGCGGATTGAGGAGGAGCTGGAAATCAACCCGGCCCTGGAAGAAGGCAAGGAGGAGTCCAGCGAAGAGGGAGACAACGAGTCGGAAGACGAATTTGACAACGCGGATGAGTTTGAAGAAGGCAAAGACGACCTGGACGTGGACGACTACCTGCGCGACGACGACCTGGGCGGCTACAAGATGCAGGGCGACGGCAGCAGCGGAAACGACGATGACCGCGAAATGCCCATTCCCATGTTTTCCACCCTGTCCGAATCGCTGGGTACGCAGTTGGGTTTCCTGGGACTCAACGAGCGCCAGACCTTGATTGGCCAACAACTCATCGGCAGCATCGACAACGACGGCTACATCCGCCGCGACCTGGAAGCGATCGTCAACGACCTGGCTTTTTCGCAGAACATCGAAACCAACGCGGAAGAAGTGGTCAACCTGCTGCACCGCATCCAGCAATTCGACCCGCCGGGCATTGCGGCGCGCACCTTGCAGGAATGCCTGTTGCTGCAACTCGATCGCCGGGACCACAGCAATCCGGCGGTCAACAACGCCATCAAGATCCTGGACGAACATTTTGAGGAGTTCACCAAAAAACACTACGACAAGATCCAGAAGCGTCTCGACATCTCGGACGAGCAGTTGAAGGAGGCCGTAAAGGTCATCACCCGGTTGAATCCCAAACCCGGCGATTCTTCCTCGGGCGACATCCGTACGCAGTTCCTCATCCCGGACTTCCTCCTCACCAACAACAACGGCAAGCTGGAACTGACGCTCAATTCGCGCAACGCACCCGAATTGAAGATCAGCCGTTCGTACGCCGAGATGCTCGATACCTACGACAAGAGCAACAAGAAAGACAAAGGCATCCGCGAAACCGTTACCTTCGTGAAGCAGAAGCTGGACGCGGCCAAGTGGTTCATCGACGCCATCAAGCAACGCCAGCAAACCCTCCTGAAGACGATGAACGCCATCGTGCAATTTCAGTACGACTTTTTCCTGGAGGGCGACGAAAGCAAACTGAGACCAATGATCCTCAAGGACATTGCCTCACGGATCGACATGGACATCTCCACGGTGTCACGGGTGGCCAACAGCAAATCAGTTCAGACCGAATTCGGCATCTACCCGCTCAAGTACTTTTTCTCCGAAGGCATTGCCACTGATTCGGGCGAAGACGTAAGCAGCCGCGAAGTGAAGTTCATTCTCAAGGAATTCATCGACAACGAAGACAAGCACACTCCGCTTTCCGATGACAAGCTGGAGAAGATGCTCAATGAGAAGGGCTACAACATCGCCCGCCGCACCGTTGCCAAGTACCGCGAACAGCTCAATATCCCGGTGGCCCGCCTGCGGAAAGAACTGTGAGTGTCAAAAAATTGGAGAAATAGAGGATCAGAAAACGGTTGAATACGCGCCAGGTTCATTAAGCTCAATTTTCCAATCTTCCATTTCCAATCCTTAATTTTTTCCCGCTTGAATCCCCGCCTGGCTCATCTCCTGTCCGCGTTGTTTCATCCCTTGTTGATGCCAACGATGCTCTACGCGGTGATCTTTTACTTTTCGCCCGTTGCCGTCGGTCCGCTGAACAACCAGTTCCGGCTGCTCATGCTGGCTGGCATTGTTATCACCACTTTCCTGATTCCGGCGCTTTTTATATACATCCTCTACCAGGCCGAGGCCGTCGGGGACCTGCGGCTGGAAGACCAGCGCGAACGGACGCTTCCATTTCTGGTAACTACCGTCGTCTACGGCACGTTCACCTATTTCTTTTATTGGAAACTGGACCAGCTGGCCACCATTTCCCTCGTTCTGGGCAGCATCACCGTTGCGGTGGCGCTGGTCACGCTCATCAACCTGTTCTGGAAAATCAGTGCCCACAGCGTGGGGATCAGCGGCGTGGTGGGAAGTCTGGTGGGCATCCATTACAAGTTCGCCGACACGGATCTCTTCTACCCCATCCTGTTGGCCATTGTCTTGGCTGGGTGGCTGATGAGTGCGCGGTTGTCGTTGAACGCTCACCATCCTTCGCAGGTGCTGGCTGGCTGTCTGCTGGGATTAGGCATCAGTTTCGGGACCGTATGGTGGTTGGTTTGAGGCAACAAAGGCGTCTTGGCCCGCCTGGTGACGGATTATCCGAACGACTTGGCACCCCATAATCTAAAACTTTTTTCCGGAAGCAATCCACTATGCAAACCACCCAATACCAAAACCTCCGGTACGATTCCCAAAACGGCATCTGTACCCTCACGCTGAACCGTCCGCAAGTATACAATGCGCTGAGCACGGAATTGATCGAAGAAATTACGGATGCCGTCCGACGGGCGGGGGAAGAGGAAGCCGTGCGGGTGGTCGTCATTACGGGCGCGGGCGACAAAGCGTTTTGTTCGGGAGCCGACCTGAAGCAGGGAATGGGGGGCGCGCAACGGCCGAACTTTTCGGAGCGGTTGCGCACGGGATACAACCCGATGATTCTGGGTATCCGCAACCTGGGCAAGCCCGTCATTTGTCGCCTCAACGGCATTGCGGCGGGAGCGGGTTGCTCACTGGCCCTGGCCTGCGACTTGATCGTGGCCTCGGAAGGGGCTTCGCTGGTGGAACTATTCGTCAATATCGGACTCATTATGGACGCGGGTTCTTCTTACTTCCTGCCCCGGCTGGTGGGTTCGGCGCGGGCGTTCGAGTTGTGCAGCACGGGTCGGCCCGTGAGTGCGCGGGAAGCCCTTGAACTCGGGCTGGTCAACCGCGTCGTGCCCGCGTCCGGGTTGGACGAGGCGGTTGACCAACTCACGGCGTATTACAGTCAGGCCCCCACCATCGCCATCGGTCTGATGAAAAAGCTGTTGAACCAATCCCACGCATCCACGCTGGAACAGATGCTGGAACTGGAAGCGGCCTGCCAGGACATTGCCGGCAATACCCTCGACAGCCGCGAAGGGGTGCTGGCTTTTCTGGAAAAGCGCAAGCCCCGGTTCAGCGGACAATGAAACGTTGAATCACCGAAATTCAGCCCCAATTTACTCCGCGGGGGGCTTCGAATGCTACGTAATTATGTGTTATCTTGCCGCGCAACCTTCTTCAGAAACACTTTTTTCGCACCATTTTACCTCGCCATGGACCCAACTGCATCCGAAGTAAAACCAACGCAACCGGGTCAAGCCGCCAACCACCCGACTGATTTCAAGCGTCTCTTTTTGGCTTCCTCCGGCAATTTCCTGGTGGATGAAAACCCGCAGTACCGCCTGGAAGCCGATCACGCCCGCAAACTCATTTTCCTGGTCCTGTCCCAGACCTGGCGTACCTTCGCCGCCGTTCCCAGTCTGGAAGAGCAGCTTCGCAGCCTGGCCAGTGCCACGGTGGGCGAGTTTGGGATGCTCATCGACATGAGCAGCCTCAGTCCCGACGCCGACGGCGTTTTGCTGGCTCCCGCCATTCCCGCCCGGGGCACACTGCTGGACGCGGGATTGACGAAGGTGGCCAACGTAATTCCTTACAACTGCCAGGAGCTGATTCACGGACCGCATTCCCTTTCGGTCAATTCCGTCAAGATGCGGCCGTTCAACATTCGGTTCTACGCCGAAAACTGGCTGACTTCGGATCAACACTAGGTTCAAGTTTTGACCGGTTTGCTTTCATAACTCCGAATAAACGTCTACTTTTGTGCCCTTAATGGACTCGTAGCTCAATTGGATAGAGCACCTGACTACGGATCAGGAGGTTAGGGGTTCGACTCCCTTCGAGTTCACGACTTTGATTGCTTGCCGAATGCCCTGTAAACGCCCCGTTACAGGGTCATTTTTTTTACCCGAATTGGCAGCGGAGACAGCCAGGTTGCCCGGTTGGCCCCGCGCTCTCAGCTTGGTTGGGAGATTTATCGAAGTGGAAAATATTCGTCCCTCATTGCGGGTTCCTCCCCCAATGCCACCATTTTTCGGGTGCTTTTATTACAGTACCCTCTTTCTTCCAATTGGTGTTCGTTGTAACTTTTATCAAACTATTCCAACGATCGGCCATTTTGCCGATCAGCTATTTTGCCAGTAGATTATTTTGGTCCGTATCCGGCCTCACTTGCACAATACCCAGTCGCCTGAATGTACATTTCCACTATTTGTTCGAAAAGCGGTTAATACCTTACATTGATAGGAAAAGCCGTTCTTATTAGAACTTATTCACGTTATACTTGACATTTTTTACTACCTTGCTTCTCAAATATTGGTTTCGTACAAAAAAATATCATTTTGGCCTTCTAATGTACACTAATGGCTAAGTTAAAGAACATTATCAAGCAATTGTCGGGCGAGGACTACAAAGCCATCTACGACTCACTAATGGAGAGCAACGCCGAAAAATCGGCGTTTCTTCTGAAGTATATGCGGGAAAGGCAGTTGTCCGACAGCAAGATCATGGAGGGGTTGGACGTGAATACCAACGCCTACTATACCCTGCGTTCGCGACTGAATCAGAAGATCGAGGAGTACCTGCTGCAACAGATGGAAAGTCCCCGGACGGACCTGTTGAAAAAGGTGGCCAACGTCAATGAAATTATTTTTACCAAGAAGAAAACAATCGCCATTGCCACGCTCAAGAAGCTGGAAAAGGAGTTGATCGACTACGATCTGTCGAACGAGTTGACGGTGGTGTACAAAACCCTGAAGAAACTGCACCTCAATTCGCCGGATTATTTCACTTACTCTCAGTCGTACAACCGTCACGTGGCCTACATGTTGGCCATTGATAAGGCGGAGGATTTGTTGGCGGAGTATTTCAAGAAGTACGGCACGTTTACCTTGTCGGGTACGGAAACCGAAAAGCTGGAACTCACTTTGCTGAACCGGGAAATGGACAACGTGTGCAAACTGTACGCTTCGCACCGCCTCTACGTGTACCAAAGCTGCATGAGTATCTTCCACCGTCTTTTCGTGGACAATACCGAATCGGTAAACGACGACATGGAGCCAATTGAGGATATCCTCAACCGAATCGAAGAGATTTTTACCCAGTACGACAAGGATTCGATCTATTACCACCTCAAACTGGTGTTCGAATTCCTGAAGATGGAGTATTACAATCACTACCGGGTGTTTAAGAAGGCGGAGAAATACTTCGACGAAGTGAACGATGCGGCCAGCAGTCTACTCACCAACTACAGCCTCTACACCTATCCCGCCCAATTCCTGCTGACCAAGGTGAGCCGCCACAATCGGTTGGAAGGAGAACATACGATGTACGACGAGAACGAAACCCTTTTTCACGATTTCGAGACCGACGCCAGCGACCTGCCCAAATACGTTACCTACATCACCTACCGGGCCCTGTGCTGTTTTTACGTGAAAAAATACGACGAAGCGGCCCGCTGGGTAAACAACCTGCTCAACGAGATGAGCCTGAAAAAGTATCCTTACGCGCAGTTGGAAGTGAAACTCCTGCTGGCCCTGCAGTACTGCATGATCAACGACTTTGAACTCTTCAGCCAACTGCTCAACAGCATCCAGCGCCAGATCCGTCTGCTGGGCAAAGAGAATTGCGACCGGGCCATTCTATTCACCAAAATATTGAAAACGGCCATCTACGACAGCAAGAATGACAAAATGGATAAACTCAAGCCCCTGATCGACCGGTTGAACCGGACGCCCGAAAACGGCTTCTCCATCTCCAAGTACATCAAAATGGACCAGCATTTTATCGTCAGCCTGGCCAACGCCTGACGATCGGCGAAGGCGGACGGGTTGCATTTCCACGGGGAATGCAACCTTTTTTTTTGTTCGCTGTTTTACCAACGTCCCACTTCCGGACGCGGAAACCCAATTCGACTGACCGATGGCCGAAACCCTCTCGCTTCCCCGCACGGCCGACCGTGCCCTTCTCTACCAGAGCCTGATTCCGCAGATCCGGACGCTGGTGGCCGACGAAACCGATCTGACGGCCAACCTGGCCAACATTGCCGCGGCGCTCAAGCAGGGACTGGGCTTCTTCTGGGTGGGGTTCTACCTGGTGAAAGCCGATCAATTGGTGCTGGGACCGTTTCAAGGGCCCGTTGCTTGCACCCGCATTGCTTTTAACCGGGGGGTCTGCGGCGCTTGCTACACCCAGCGAAAAGTAATACGAGTGCCGGACGTGGAACAGTTTCCCGGCCACATCGCGTGCAGTTCCGAAGCCAAGTCGGAAATCGTACTGCCGGCCTTCAAGAATGGAGACGTGTTTCTGGTGCTGGACGTCGACAGCGACCGGCTGAACGACTTCAGCGAGGTGGATGAGCAAGCCCTGCGGGAAGTGATGAGGCTGACTGAAGAATTGATTTGAACCGGCTTTACTCGCTGAGTTCGGCAATGACCGTCTGGCCGCCCACGGTTTTGTCGCCAATCCGAACCCGCACGTCGGCATCCAGTGGTACGAATACGTCCACGCGGGAGCCGAATTTGATGAAGCCGAACTCGGCTCCCTGCTGAAGGGGCTGCCCTTCTTTGACGTACCAGACAATCCGTTTGGCCATCGCGCCCGCGATCTGGCGAAACAGAATCTCCACGTCGTTCCGGGCTTTGACCACAATGGTCGTCCGCTCGTTCTCCGTGCTGGACTTGGGGTGCCAGGCCACCAGGTACTTGCCCGCGTGGTACTTGAAATACTGTACGACTCCCTCTACCGGGCTCCAATTTACGTGAACATTCACGGGGGACATAAAAATGGAAATCTGGCGGCGGTAGGCGTGAAAATACTCTTCTTCCAATACCTCTTCAATGACCACTACTTTCCCGTCGGCGGGGGCAATAACGTGTTTGTTGTCCAGGACAGTGGCGCGCCGGGGGCTGCGGAAAAATTGCAGAATTAGCAGAAAGAACAAGGTACTGGCCGCCAGCACCCACCAGTTGATCGTGCGGTTGGCGGAACCGTATGCCAGCAGATTGACCGTCAGCAAAACGGCCAGGGTGACGAGCAGGCTTCTGTACCCTTCGCGGTGAATGGTCATGGGATTACAAGAGAGGTGGGGCGGGCGTTTTGCGCAAAGTTCGAGAAGAAAACGGACGTTTGAAAGCAAACCGCCGGGACGTCGGTAGACCGCCTCGCCAAGAAATTTTCCCCATCACGCACCCAACTGAAACAACGGTTTGGGCTTTTGGTTCGCGTAACCCGTCTTCTGCAGGTCAGCGGCGTGCTCCCGGATGAATTGGTTGTGTAATTTGGCGTACTTATCGTAATGAATGCGGTGCAACAGCACCGCCTGACCCGCCGAGTCGATCTCCTGGCTCAGTTCCGCGCAGAGGGGGTAGCTTTCCAGATCGGGCACGGAGGCCATCAACCGGGGAATTCGCTGCACCAGTGAATCAGTTGCCAGGTCGTAGGCATCGATCTGCTCGGAGACCATCGTTTCCATTGTATAGCGTTTGGCAGTCAGGGTCGCCTGCATCCGCACCAGCGAATCCAGCAGCGCCCGGTTGTGCACCGTGGTGTGGGAGATTTCTTGCAGCAGCCGTTTAACGTCGCTGATTTTCTCGTCGTCCGAATCCGTCAGGCGCTTCCAGTTGGCAGTAACGCTGTCGTTGAGGGCAAGGTACACCGTTTTGAGCGAATCGGCACTGACAGTGGACCCAGTATTGCGGCTTTGCTGGCAGGCTGCGGCCAGCAAAGCGCTCAAAGCGACCAGAAGCAATCGTTTTTTCACGGCAATGGAAAATTTATGTGGGTCCGTACCAAAAAGAGCAAACTTGTTCTTTGACGCGCAAGGCCAATTCCCCCGTTTCCGCGCGCTTTTCCCGCCGGAGAGCCGGTCAGATCGCCCGAATGCGCGGTGGTGGACGACCATTTCCGCGCATCCCGGTTAGTGGACAAACTTAGCATTCCTGAACAGCCCATCCAACCGAGGCTTCGTTTTTGGATTGGCTTCCGGGGCGGGTTGGTTCGAAAGCATGTCATTTTTAGTGGTTTTTTGAACAATCAAGCAACCAGATCCCCTGCCACGGACGTTGGGTGATCCATTGGATGAACGCCCGGGATTTGAAAAAATTACCTTTTCGGATTTCCCTTGTATAGAAGCACTGGACGGTACCACGGGCGAATGGTACCGGATCAGATTGTAGCCATTCTTTCATCATTTCTTTTCCCTCGCATGCTTTCACGCGTTCAGCCGAACAGTAACGTCCTTCTCGGAGTGGCTTTGCTCTCGTTGTTGTTTCTTTCCCCAACCCGCTTGCCCGCAAAGAATCCGGCCGGAGAGAAAGTAAGGGTGGGTCCCCGACCCGCCTGGGTCAAACCCATTGCGCTGGAAGGGCCTTCGGCCATCAAGGCCGAGGAAGCCTCGGACGGGTACCTCTACCTGCTGAAGGATTACCAGGTCAATGTGGCCGGGAAAACGGAATATTACCACCTGGTCCGGAAGATCTATTCGGAAACGGGGGTTCAAAACGGGTCGGAAATCGAACACACCTACGATCCTGCGTACGAGAAACTGGTTTTCCACGAAGCAAAGATCATTCGGGATGGCCAAGTCATTGACCGGCTCGACGCCGCCAAATTCAAGGTTTTCGGGCGCGAAACCAGCAAGGAAAGCCACCTCTACGACGGTTCGCTCACCGCCCTGCTCATCCTGGAAGACGTGCGCAAGGGCGACCTGGTGGAATACGCCTTCTCGTGCGTCGGCCGGAACCCCGTCTACCAGGATCGCTATTTTTCGGCTTTCTACCTGCGGAATTACGATCCGATGGAAAAGATGCACCTCCGGATCATCTCGCCGACGCTAAGAAAACTGAACCTGACCTTTCTCAACCAAGCGCCGGAGCCGCGGATAACGACGGAAGGCGGCCACGTGGTTCACGAATGGAACCTGGACCGGGTCCCGGGCCTGGCAACCGATGCGGACCTGCCGTCGTGGTACAATCCCTACCCGCTCGTTTGGATCAGCGAGTACGCTTCCTGGGCAGAGGTGAAGGGGTGGGCCTTGTCCCTTTACCGGACTTCCCCGACCAGCACGGGCAGGATGGCCGACAAGATCAAGGAAATCCTGGCGCAGAACCGGGCCCCCGAACGGCGACTGGAAGCGGCGCTCCGGTTCGTGCAGGATGAAGTGCGTTACACGGGGTTGGAATCGGGCATCAGCGGGTACCAACCCCACCCCCCGGCCCAGGTGTTTGAGCAACGGTTTGGCGACTGCAAAGATAAGTCTCTGTTGCTGTGCCAGATGCTGAGTCAGTTGGGAATTGAGGCGCATCCGGCGCTGGTCAACACCGTTTCCCGACAAACAATCAAGACCTGGGCGCCCTCCCCGGTGGCGTTCAACCACTGCATCGTGCAGGCGGTGGTCAACGGCAAGACGTACTGGTACGACCCGACCATGACCAACCAGCGGGGCTCTTACCAGGATATTTACTGCCCCAACTACGGGGCGGCGTTGGTGGTGAAGGAAGACACGCAAGGGCTGACGGACATGCCGGTTTCGCGGAACGCGAAGGTACGGGTAAACGAAAGCTTCGCCGTAGACACCCTCGGGGGAAAGGTGGAACTGTCCATCGAAACCAAATACCTGGGCTACGAGGCGGACGCGCAACGGGATTACTACGCCACCACCAACCTTCGGGAGACGGAGAAAGCCTACCTGAACTACTACGCCAGGTGGTACCCGTCCATCCGGGTGAACAAACCCCTCCTCACGCTCGACAACGGGGGAGAATTCGTTACCTACGAGAATTACCAGATCGACAACTTTTTCTACGCCTCCGACAGCAGTCAGCCCAAGAACCTGGAATGCGTTACGTATCCCCAAACCCTGCGCGACAAGATTCTGATTCCTAAAAATTCCATCCGCACGATGCCGATCGGCCTGTCTTTCCCCACTGACTACGAACACCTGACGCGGATTTTCCTGCCCGAATCCTGGACCGTGACGCCCGAAAAGAAAACCGTAGCGGACGGTGCCGTGTCTTTCACCAAGGAAATCAGCTACGATAAAGAAATCATCACCCTCCGCTATACGTACCGAACGCTGGCCGACCACGTGAGCAGTGCCAACAGTGCCGCCTACAACAAGAAACAGAACGAGATCATCAACGCACTGGGCTACTCGCTGACCTACCAACCAAGTACAACTTCACAATCGGAGGCTACCTTTCGAATCAATTGGATGATGGTGCTCTTGGCAGTGATGTTTCTCTCCTTAGCGGGACTTGCGGGCTACCGCTTGTACCATTACGATCCGTTACCCCTCCGGGCAACCGAGCGTAGCGAGAATATTGGCGGATGGCTGATTCTGGTTGCGATCGGACTGGTTGTTTCTCCGTTCAAGATACTGATTTTCCTGTTTACCAATAACTTCTTCGACCTAGCCGTTTGGGAAACCATCACCCAGACTACATCGGCAGCGTACAACCCGGGACTAGCAGCTCTCATAGTTACGGAGATGATTTTTAACCTTGCTATCTTGGTTACATCGGTTGTATGTGCGCTTCTCTTTTTTGGAAGGCGGAGCAGCTTTCCGAAAATCTTCATCCTTTACGCTGCGGTTAACGCGTTGTTTGTCGTCCTGGATACTGCCCTGGTGTCGGGTATGAACGGCTTGACCGAATCAGATGCCCGAAGCAATACCTCGGAAGCGGTCCGAGCAATCGTATACGCTGCCATCTGGATTCCTTATTTTTATCTGTCCCAACGGGTCAAGAGAACGTTTGTGCTTACCCTTGAAGCCCGCGAAGGCGTAATGGAATCTACCCCTGAGACTAATATTCTTCCTATCTCTAATGAGGCCGTCTTCGTCGATCACGGGACAGTCGATTCACCAAAGCGACTCGTACACGAGAGGGAAGCAATTGCTGAGCAGCGGTGGATGCCCCCAACCGCGATGTTGCTTCGCAAGGATGAAGAACCACCTGATGATAAATAATCCGTTGGTCGGGAGCGGTCCGCCGCCACGGACCGCTCCCGACCAACGGAGAAGCAAAACGAGATCATCAACGTGGGCTATTCACTGACCTGCCGCCAAAACGCGACGGCCGCCGAATTCAAACCAACTCCCCAGGCCAGCGGAACCATTATCATTTTCATCGGGATACTGTCCATCATCGGCGGCTACGCCGTGCACCGAATTTACGGGCTGATGTCCAGGGGCAGTTGAGGGACTGGGATGCGGGGAGAAGTTTAACAAAAAGATAAATTAATTATGACTGAAGGAGAAAATTACCTTCGGATGTATCCCGGCTTGGAAAAGTGGATAAATCAGTGCGTGATTTGTCAAACCAAAGGATACAAACCCGAAATTCCAGAAAAGATATTTCCGGGTATAGCTGCTCAAAACATCAAAAAGTTTTTTCCTCCATTGGAGCTGAATGGAGGAATCTGCGAAGAATGTTTGAAACACTTACCAACAGAAATAGGAAGACTCAAATGACAAAAGGTTGGCAGAATA
The DNA here is from genome assembly GCA_014379925.1 of Cytophagales bacterium. Taxonomy (GTDB): domain Bacteria; phylum Bacteroidota; class Bacteroidia; order Cytophagales; family ES-bin-26; genus ES-bin-26. Next base: position 22,068 of record JACMKY010000301.1, read on the forward strand.
ATGCGTTCGGAATCAATTCTATTGGTCGGGATTTGTTATCCTGGCCTTTCGAAACGGGGATTTCGGGTCGGGAAGCCATCTTGGTAGCCACCCCTGGAAAGGTGGTTACTTGGGTGAAAAGGTCTTGGTAGCTGGCATCAACAAGATAGCGTTGAGAACCAATCCTGGGTCGTGTCTGCGGTTGGCTTACCCGGGCAGCACTCGTAAACGAGGGTAGAGGATGCTGGCTGGCTTCCCACCGGCAATCAGTCAACGTTTCAAACTTGGTTTGCCTGCTTTCATCGTTTGCTCATCACTGCGTTAGCGTTTGATGCTCATTGTTTCACGCAATCTGCCCCAAACGCGTGTTAAGAGGCGGGGGTCTCGTTACCCTGAATACACTTGACGCGGGCTTATTGAGAACAAAAATAAATCAGCCACCCAACCTTTCAGGTAAGTGGCTGATGCTACATGAGCGGGAAACGAGGTTCGAACTCGCGACCTTCAGCTTGGGAAGCTGACGCTCTACCAACTGAGCTATTCCCGCTTGAATGGGCAAAAATAGCAGTTTTGTGACGAATTAAAAGTGGCGCGTCCAAAATTTAATGCGATGCCTGCCCGGTACTTTCTGCTGCCTCTACTCAAATTTATTTTCTGCCGTCGAAATTGCAACGGAACTCCCGCACCCAGGAAACAACTTCCGCTGTCCGTTCAGCGGAAAGATTGGAGCGCATTCCCAACGAAGCCACGGTTCAAAGGCCTTCGATTTGAACCAGTTTCGTGCGTCCGGACGCGCCACTTTTGATGGAGACTGCGGACTTGCGGCAGCCGAAGCGCTCGGCGACGAGCGCCACCAACTCTTCGTTGGCTTTTCCATCAACGGGCGGCGACTTCAGTTGTGCCTGCCAGATACCACCGCCGCCGGGCGCTTCCAGCAAACTGACCCGCGCGTTGGGCTTGACCTTTACTTGGATTGTTTTCGTGGTGCCCATTGCTGCGTGATCTGTGCCCGTTGCTTGAGCGGAAATGAAAGCCTAAAGCGAAGCGTACACCCGCGCCCAGTGTGGGAGCAGGGGCAGCCGCCGCTGATTGATGAAGGAC